>NZ_DAISLS010000006.1:0-241824 GCF_036820405.1 Oryzomicrobium sp. | reverse complement strand
GCTTCATCACCGGCGCCACCATCAACATCAACGGCGGCCTCTACTACCAGTAAGCAGTTTGCGCCGCATCAAGAAAAGGGGCCTGCGGGCCCCTTTTTGCCGCAGTGCAGCTTTAACCCCCACGGCCTGAAGGCATACTATGAACGCCCGTCTGGACTTGCCCTTTCCGCCCATGCCCCTCGCCCTCACCGCGCCCGAGCTCGTCGACTTCCAACGTGTCCGGGAACGCGCCATGCAATCCCTCTTCGAGAGCCTGGAAAATCTCTGCGAAGGGACCATCGTGGTGGACCGGGACAGCCGTATCGTCTGGATCAACGACCGCTACGTGAAGCGCTTCGGCTTCGCCACCCCGGAAGACGCCATCGGCAAGAAGGTCGAGGAGGTCATCCCCAACACCCTGATGGGCGAGGTGGTGCGCAGCGGCAAGCCGATCCTGCTCGACATCCTGGAAGCGGAGCCGATGCCCTTCGTGGTCACCCGGCTGCCCCTCAAGGACGATGCCGGCGAGGTCATCGGCGCCGTCGGCTTCGCCCTCTACGACAAGCTCCAGCCCTTGCAGCCCCTCTACGGCCGGCTCAGCCGGCTGCAACAGGAACTGGCCCAGGCCCAGAAGAAACTGGCCGAGGAACGGCGCGCCAAATACACCTTCTCCAACTTCGTCGGCATCAGCCCGGCGGCCATGGAACTGAAGCGCCAGGGCCGCCGCGCCGCCCGGCTCGACACCACCGTGCTGCTGCTCGGCGAGACCGGCACCGGCAAGGAGTTGGTGGCCCACGCCATCCACGCCGCCTCGGACCGGGCCGACAAGCCCTTCGTCGGCGTCAACGTGGCCGCCATCCCCGATACCCTGCTGGAAACCGAATTCTTCGGCGCCGCCCCCGGCGCCTACACCGGGGTGGACAAGAAGGGCCGCATCGGCAAGTTCGAGCTGGCCCACGGCGGCACCCTGTTCCTCGACGAGATCGGCGACATGCCCCCGACGCTCCAGGCCAAGCTGCTGCGCGCCTTGCAGGAGCAGGAAGTGGAGCCGGTGGGGTCGAACCGGGTGATCAAGGTGGACGTGCGCATCATCGCCGCCACCTCGGTGGACCTGGCCAAGCGGGTGGCCGACGGGCGCTTCCGCAGCGACCTCTACTACCGCCTCAACGTCCTGTCCCTGACCGTGCCGCCCCTGCGCCAGCGACTCGAAGACCTGCCGATGCTGAGCGAGCACATCCTGGAGAACATCGCCCAGCGCACCGGCCTGCCCCACCGGGAGCTGGACGCCAGCGCCATCGAACTGCTGCGCCGCAGCCCCTGGCCCGGCAACATCCGCGAACTGCGCAACGCCCTGGAACAGGCCACCCTGCTCTCGGACCACCTGCGCCTGTCCGCCGCCGATTTCGCCAGCCTGGCCCCGGCCGCGGAGCCCGTCCCGGGCGCTGCCGACACCTCTGGTACCGCCGCCCCCCTGGCACCCCAGGACATTCCCAACTACGGCGAGGCCATCGCCGATTTCGAGCGCCAGCTGATCCGCCAGGCCCTGGCCGCCTGCGCCGGCAAGGTGCCCGAAGCCGCCCAGCGCCTCGGCCTAGGCCGGGCCACCCTGTACAAGAAGATCGCCGCCCTGGGCATCGGTACCGGCGGCTCCGCCGCCGCCTGATCCGCCCCGCCGGGCAAACGCCACGAACGCCGGGCACCGCCCGGCGTTCTGCTTTTTGGCCATCCCGGCGCTGCCCTCCCCCATCTCCGCGCCGAGACATTCCCGCCTGGGAGACGCGTCCAGCCGCCAAATCTCCGGAAAACGTCTCGCTCCCGAGACAAGGCGCACCGGCCATCTGCCACGCCCTGCCCTATTCCCCTTTTATTTCAATACGATGAACCGGCTGGCACGGCCCCTGCGATAGGAACAGGGCGAGCGGACGAGAGAGCCGCCGACCGTTGGAGGAGAGCCATGACCCTGCCGTTTTCCCCGCTGCGGCGCCCATGCCGCAACGCCCTGCCAGACCCAGGCCCAGCGCCCGCGTCCGGCTGCTCCTCGTCATCCCCCGACGCCTCCCGCCTTCCGCCAGGCCCCCTGGCCGGCAGCCGCACTCGCGCCTGCCGGACCGGGCGCGCCCGTACCGGCACGCCGGCGGGGCATTCCGTCACTTTCCTGCACAGCCACCATCGTTAGGATTCCCATGAGCGCTACTCCGACCTCCCCTCGCCGCCAGAAGATCGTTTCCGCCCGGGAAGCGGTCAGCCACATCCATGACGGCGCCACGGTGGCCACCGGCGGTTTCGTCGGCATCGGCTTTCCCGAAAACATCGCCGTGGCCCTGGAGGCCCGTTTCGGCGCCGAGGCGGCGCCGCGCAACCTGACCCTGGTCTATGCCGCCGGCCAGGGCGACGGGGCCGAACGGGGCCTCAACCACCTGGGCCACGCCGGCCTGGTGAAGCGGGTGGTGGGCGGCCACTGGGGCCTGGTGCCCAAGTTGCAGCAACTGGCCGTGGACAACCGGATCGAGGCCTACAACCTGCCCCAGGGGGTGATCGCCCATCTGTTCCGCGACATCGCCGCCGGCAAGCCGGGCCAGCTGTCGCGCATCGGCCTGGGCACCTTCGTCGATCCACGCTTCGGCGGCGGCAAGATCAACGCCTCGACCACCGAGGAGCTGGTCACCCTGACTGAAGTGGGGGGAGAGGAATGCCTGCTCTACCGCACCTTCCCGATCCACGTCGGCATCATCCGCGGCACCACGGCGGACGCCGACGGCAACATCACCATGGAGCGGGAGGCCCTCACCCTGGAGGCCCTGGCCATCGCCACCGCCGCCCACAACTCGGGGGGCATCGTCATCGTCCAGGTCGAGCGCATCGCCGAGCGGGGCACCCTGCACCCGCGCCAGGTGAAGATTCCGGGCATTCTCGTTGATTACGTGGTGGTGGCTGAGAAGCCCGAGTACCACATGCAGACCTTCGCCACCGACTACAGCCCGGGCTTTGCCGGCGAGATCCGGGTGCCGGTGGATTCGATCCCGCCCATGGAGATGAGCGAGCGCAAGATCATCGCCCGCCGCGCCGCCATGGAACTGAAGCCCGGCGCCGTGGTGAACCTGGGCATCGGCATGCCCGACGGGGTGTCCGCCGTGGCCGCCGAAGAAGGGGTGCTGGACCTGCTGACCCTGACCACCGAGCCCGGCGTGGTCGGCGGCGTGCCCGCCGGAGGCCTCAACTTCGGCGCGGCGGTGAACACCGCCGCCATCGTGGACCAGCCTTACCAGTTCGACTTCTACGACGGCGGCGGCCTGGACCTGACCTTCCTCGGCCTGGCCCAGGCCGACGCCGAGGGCAACCTCAACGTCAGCAAGTTCGGCCCGCGCCTGACCGGGGCCGGCGGCTTCATCAACATTTCCCAGTCGGCCAAGGAAGTGATCTTCGTCGGCACCTTCACCGCCGGCGGCCTGGACGTGGCGGTGGAAGACGGCAAGCTGGCGATCCGCCAGGAAGGCCGCACCCGCAAGTTCGTCGAGCAGGTGGAGCACCGCACCTTCAGCGGCCCGGTGGCGGCGAAACGCGGCCAGCCGGTGCTGTACATCACCGAGCGCTGTGTGTTCCGCCTCACCGCCGAGGGCACCCTGGAACTGATCGAGATCGCCCCGGGGGTGGAGCTGGAAAAGGACGTGCTGGCCCTGATGGACTTCCGCCCGCACATCAGCCCGGACCTCAAGCTCATGGACGCACGCATCTTCGCCCCCGCCCCCATGGGCCTGCGCACCATGATCGCCGGCTGACGCCCCGCCGCGTTCGACCCTGGGGATAGTGGGGTGCCGCGCCACGGCACGGCCCGCACCCCTCTATCCGGTTGAACCCGCAGGGCGTAGCAGCCCAACCGTTTTTCCTTCCCAGGAGGGATCGTCCCCCCGGCTTCGGCCGGGTTTTTTTTGCCCGATTTTTGGCTGTTTCCTGCCTCGGCCCGGCGATCCGTCAATGCCATTCGCTTAAACATATGCACCGATTGGCGCTGCCAAGCGGAATTAAGCAGCGTTATTCCCATCCGGCCGACGCCTCCATCGCCAAGCCCGTTATTCCACGCCATTTCCCGAGGACAAGGCGTTATTTATATGTATAGAATATAGACACTTATTTATATTCGCATGGACAGGAAATCATGACAAAAATTGCCGCCCATCCCCCCTCGCCCAACGCCGGCTTCCGTAATTCCCTGCTCTTCCCCATGTTCGCCCTCCTCGGGATCGCCGCCCTGTGCATTACCGGGGCGTTCGCCTACGCCCTCCATTCCCTGGACAAGGTGGCCGACCGCTTCGGCGAATTCATCGACCGGGACCAGGCCCGCCTAATCCTGGTCCAGGACCTCTACGCCCAGGGCCTGCAAGCCGGCCAGGCCCTGCGCAACATCGTGCTCGACCCGGGCAATCCCAAGGCCTACTCGAACCTGGACAACGCCCACAAGAAATTCGAGGACGTGCTGTCCCAGGCCAAGGGGCTCGGCGCGGGCGATCCGGATTTCGCCAAGGCAATGGATCAGGCCGCCGCGAACTGGGCGCCGCTGCGAGGCATCCGCGAAGGGGTCGTGGCCTTGGCCAAGGCCGACACGGCGGCCGCCACCGGCACCCTGAACAAGGATGAGACCCCGGCTTGGCGCAAGCTGCGCCAGGTGCTGATGGATGAGATCGCCCGCCAGGAAAAGGCCGTCACCAACACCCGGGACGACGTCCTCGGCCAGGCCGGCACGGCCCGCACCCTGTCCATGCTCATTGCCGGGGTCACACTGCTGCTGGGCGGCGTGATGGTGGTACTGACCGCCCTGGCCCTGCGCCGCCCCCTGGCCGAACTGGAAAACTCCATGGCCCAGCTGGCCTCCGGCGACGGCGACCTGACCCGCCGCCTGCCGGTGAAATCGGCCAACGAGGTGGGGCGTATCGCCATGTCCTTCAACACCTTCGCCGAGCAGCTCCAGGCCACGGTGCGCCAAATCCACACCATTGCCGAACAGGTGAGCGCGTCCGCCGGCAGTATCGCCAGCCAGGTGGGCGAGGTGGCCTCCTCCACCCGGGAGCAGACCGAATCCGCCGCCACCATCGCCGCCGAGGTCGAGGAACTGACCACCAGCATCGCCACCGTGGCCGACTCCGCCGACGGCGTGCGCGTCACCTCTGACCAGAGCTTGGCCGCTAGCGAGGAAGGGCGCAGCAACGTGGCCACCCTGATGACCGAGATCGAAGGGGTGGAAACCACCGTGGGCGCCATCGCCACCGCCGTGGCCGACTACATCGCCAGCACCCGCACCATCTCGGCCCTCACCGAGGAAGTGAGCGAGATCGCCGCCCAGACCAACCTGCTGGCCTTGAACGCCGCCATCGAGGCGGCCCGGGCTGGCGAACAGGGCCGCGGCTTTGCCGTGGTGGCCGACGAGGTGCGCAAGCTGGCGGAAAAGTCCGCCAAATCGGCCGCCGAGATCGGCGGCGTCACCGAGACCGTGGGTGCCAAATCCACCGAGCTGGATGCGGTGGTGCAGCAGGGCCTGGCCGCCCTGCGCGCCAGTCATGCCACCCTGGACCGGGTGGCGGTCCTGCTCGGCGAGAGCGGCGACGTCGTCGCCACCACCCACAAGGGCATCGACGAGATTAGCGATTCGGTGCGGGAACAGCGCACTGCCAGCCAGGACATCGCAATCAACGTGGAGCGCATCGCCCGCCTGGCCGAGGCCAACGACGCCCACATGGGTGAAGCGGCCGAATCGGCACGCTCGTTCCAGGCCCTGGCCGACTCCCTACGCCAGACCGTGGGGCATTTCCGCGTCGCCTGATCCGGCTTCCTGATTTTCGCCTTGCCGTCAAAAGGCCCTGCCCATCCCGGCGCAGGGCCTTTTGCCATGGAAACGTCACAGAAAAAGCGCCAACTATCTGAGCTAGAACGATAATTATGCATTCATGATATAGTTCTTTCCCCAAGAGCCGCGCCCCGCCACGAAGGCGTCCAAAACGACGGCTCCAACGTGTTTTTGCAAGGGAGAGAATCATGACCAGCCCCGCAGCCCAGGGCCTCACGGTGCGGACGCGCTTCACACTGCTGATCGTCGCCAGCGTCGCCATCCTCGCCGTTATCTTCGCCCTCATCCTGGCCGCCCAGCGCGACCGGCTGATCGAGGACCGCAAGGAGCAGGTGCACAACCTGATCGACGGCGTGGTGACCATGGTCACCTACTACGAAGGCCAGGCCAAGACCGGGCAGATGGAACCGGAAGCGGCCAAGGCGGCCGCCCTGGGCGCCATCCGCGCCATGCGCTACCGCAAGAGCGAGTACTTCTTCGTCCAGAACCTGGACAACAAGATGCTCATGCACCCGATCAAGGCCGAGCTCGAAAACAAGGACATGTCGGGGCTCAAGGACCCCAACGGCAAGCTGTTCTTCCAGGAGTTCATGCGGGTGGTCAAGGAATCCGGCGCCGGCTACGTGGACTACCTGTGGCCCAAGCCCGGCGCCGAGGCCCCGGTGCCCAAGCTCTCCTACGTGAAGCTGTTCCAGCCCTGGGGCTGGGTGATCGGCACCGGCATCTACATCGACGACGTGGACACCATCTTCCGCGCCCAGGCCCTCAAGTTCGCCATCTACATGGGCATCGCCGTGGCCCTGCTGGCCGGCTTCCTGGTGCTCACCTACCGCAGCATCTTCCGTGCCCTGGGCGGCGAACCCCGGGATGCCAAGGCGGCGGTGCAGCGCATCGCCGACGGCAACCTGACCGAGGAAATCCGCCTTGCTCCCGGCGACACCACCAGCCTGATGTCCTCCATGCGCGACATGCAGCGCGAACTGCGCAACATGATCGGCCAGGTCATCTCCAGCTCGGAACAGCTCACCGAGGCCGCCGACCAGCTGCTCGCCACCTCCGAGGAAGTCACCGGCAGCGCCCTGCACCAGAGCGAGGCCTCGTCGGCCATGGCCGCCGCGGTCGAGGAAATGACCGTGTCCATCGACCAGGTGGCGGACAACGCCCGGGTCGCCCACGGCATCAGCGTCGAATCCGGCGATCTCTCGGAACGGGGCACGGCGGTGATCCACGGCGCCGCCGGCGAGATGCGCCAGATCGCCGACTCGGTGCGCTCCTCCTCCACCATCATCGAGGAGCTGGGCCGCCAGTCCAACCAGATCACCACCATCGTCAACACCATCAAGGAAATCGCCGACCAGACCAACCTGCTGGCCCTCAACGCCGCCATCGAGGCGGCCCGGGCCGGCGAGGCCGGCCGCGGCTTCGCCGTAGTGGCTGACGAGGTGCGCAAGCTGGCCGAGCGCACCAGCCAGTCCACCCAGGAAATCGCCGACATGATCGGCAAGATCCAGGGCGGCACCCGCAACGCGGTCACCAGCATGGAAGCTGGCGTGGCCCAAGTGGAAAACGGCGTGGCCCTGGCCAACCAGGCCGGCGAATCGATCCTGCAGATTCGCGACTCCGCCGCCAAGGTGCGCGACGTGGTCAACGACATCACTGCCTCGATCAAGGAGCAGAGCGCCGTCTCCAGCGACATCGCCAGGAGCGTGGAAAAGATCGCCCAGATGTCCGAGGACACCGCCGGCGCCATCGGCCACGCCGCCAACGCGGCACGCCGCCTGCACGAGCTTTCCGGCACCCTGCAAGGCGCCGTCAGCCGCTTCCGCATCGGCTGAACGCAGTTTCCGGCCATGAAAAAAGGCGCCAGCAGGCGCCTTTTTTCATGGGGCAGCGATACGGTCACCCATCCTGCACCACCGGTGACATGGCGCCCCGTTGTTATACTCGATGCATAAGCAATGAAGCATTCGACAAGGCCGCCCCAGGCCGGACGCCGCGCTGCGGGGAAAATCGACAATGACAGAACTTTATCGCGTGATCATTTCCGGACGCACCGTCTCCGGACGCCCACTGAATGAGGTCTTCGATCAGGTAGGCAGGGCATTCAAGCTCCAGGGCGACCAGCTGGCCCAGATGCTCTGCGGCAGGCCCGTGGTCGTGGTCAAAAGCGCCACCGGCCCCGTGAGCGAGCAATGGCTGACGCACCTGCGCGGCCTCGACCTTGAGGCGATGCGGCAACCCCTTGCCCCAATCGCGCCGGTGGTGGAAGCACCAGCCACGCCAACGGCTACGGCCGCCCCGGCGAACGTCGCCACCGAGACTGCCGAGGCAGCCACAACTGCCGCGCCAACCGTGGAAACAGCCGTGGAGGAAATCGTCTGCCCCAAGTGCGGCGAGGCCCAGCCCAAGCGCACCCTGTGCCGACAGTGCGGCCTCGACATGCCGCGCTACCTGCTCGCCCAGCAGCAGGCCGCCGAAGAGGCCCGCGAACAACTGACCGTGCAGCAAGCCGGTCCGGCCCGCAACCCCGGCATTGGCGCCGGCGCCGGGTTGCGCCAGCCGGCAGCCATGGGCATCGACGGTGCCAGCCTGATCGGCATCGGCTTCAGCGGACGACTTGGCCGGCTCGACTACCTGGCCAGCGGTTTCGTCGCCACCATCGTCTGGCTGGCCGGCGTGCTCCTGGCGGTGTCCACGGGCCAGTTCTTCATCGCCGGCCTGGGCATTTTCATCGGCCTGGTCTATGCGGTGCGCTGCCTGGCCCTGCGCCTTCACGACACGGGCCACAGCGGCTGGCTCTCCCTGATCGCCGCAGTGCCCATCGTCGGGGTGCTGATGAGCCTGGCCCTGTTCTTCATCCCCGGCAGCCAGGACGACAACGACTACGGCGCCCCGCCCCATGCCGGCGGCGGCAAGCGCCTGCTCATTTCCCTCGTCCTCTCCGGCCTGATGCTCGTCACCGCGTTCAAGCAGATGACCCGCAGCCCCGAGAACCTCGTCAAGTTCGCCCAGGCCATGGCCATCGGCACCGAGTGGATGGCTCCGCCCAGCACGGGCGACGACGAGGGGGATGAGGAGACCACCATGCCGCCGGTCACGCGCTACGCCGCCAGCAACCAGGTCGACCTCTACGTCATTCCCGGTTGCGGCAGCTGCGACCAGATGCACGGCTGGCTGCGGGCCAACGGAATCCAGCCGGCGGTGTACAACGTGGATGGGGACCCACAGGCGGCGGAGCAACTGCACGACATGCTCGGCGGCGGAGCCCAGCACATCATGCTGCCGGTGCTGCGGGTCAACGGCAAAGTATTGCCCGGCAACCCGGACATCAACCTGGTCCACAACCATCTGCGCCCAGCCTCATAACGACACTGGCAGCAGCCCCCTCCACAAGCAAAAGGCCGCATTGCAGCGGCCTTTTGCTTGTGGGGCGACGGGCGCCGGCGCTATCGACGCCCGTCCTCCCCCCAGCGCCCGGCGGCTGCGTCGTCGGTTTCCCGGGCATCCACCCAGCGGGCACCCTCGGGGGTTTCCTCCCGCTTCCAGAACGGTGCCCGGGTCTTCAGGTAGTCCATGATGAACTCGCAGGCAGCGAAGGCCTCGCCCCGGTGGGCGCTGGTCACCGCCACCAGGACGATCTGGTCGCCGATGTCGAGCCGGCCGATCCGGTGGATGACGGTCACATCGAGCAAGTCCCAACGGCCCCGGGCCTCGTCCACGATGGCCGCCAGGGCCTTTTCGGTCATGCCCGGATAGTGCTCCAGGGTCATGGCCGCCACCGCCGCACCGTCGTTGCGGTCGCGCACATAGCCGACGAAGCTGGCGCAGGCCCCCACCGCCGGCTGGCCCCGGGTCAGGGCGGCCAGCTCGGCACCGACATCGAAGTCGGCTTCCTGAACGGCGATCTTCATGGCCTCAGCCCCCGGTCACCGGGGGGAAGAAGGCCACCTCGTCGCCTTCCTTCACAGCAGCGGTGAGCGGCACCATGTCCTGGTTCACCGCGCAACGCAGGTTTTTGAACGAGGCCAGTTGCCCCCAGGCCTCGCCCCGGGCTGCCAGGTGGGCGCGCAGATCGGCCACGGTGGCCACCCCGGCGGGCAGGGCCAGGGATTCGGACGATGCCCCCAGGGCTTCCTTGAGGGCGGCGAAGTACAGCACGGTCACGGTCATGGCGGTCCTTGCGACGAAATCAGCCGAGCAATTCGGCCAGGGGCAGGAAGCGGACGATGTCCCCCGGTGCGATCACGGTGCCCGGCGGGTTTTCCACCAGGCCGTCGGCCCAGGCCACCGAGGTGAGCACCCCGGAACCCTGGTTGGGGAAGCACTCCAGCTCACCGTTGGCCCCCAGGCGTACGCGCAGGTATTCGTGGCGGCGCGGATCGGGGCGGGTCCAGGAAAAACCTGCGCGCATCGGGTAGCTGCGCGGCGCGGCGTCGGCCACGCCCTGGAGCTTGAGGACGAAGGGGCGCACCAGGGTGAGGAAGGTGACGAAGCTGGACACCGGGTTGCCCGGCAGGCCGATGAAGGGCACCTCGCCGGTCGGCCCGTCGCCGCCGCGTACCGCGCCCAGGGCCAGGGGCTTGCCCGGCTTGATCGCCACCTGCCACAGGTCGAGGCGGCCTTCGGCTTCCACCGCCGGCTTGACGTGGTCTTCCTCGCCCACCGAGACGCCGCCGGAGGTGACGATCAGGTCGGCCTGCTGCACCGCCTCGCGCAGAGCCGTGCGGGTGGCCTCCAGCTTGTCCGGCACCTGGCCCAGATCCTTGACCTCGCAACCCAGGCGCTCCAGCAGCGCCACCAGGGCGAAGCGGTTGGAGTTGTAGATGGCCCCCGGCGGCAGCGGCTCGCCGGGCATGCGCAGTTCATCGCCGGTGAAGAACACCGCCACCCGCACCCGCCGGTACACCGGCAGGGTGGCCAGGCCGACGGAGGCGGCCAGGGCCACGTCCTGGGGCGTGAGTTTGCGCCCGGCGGGCAGGATGGTGTCGCCCTCGCCGATGTCCTCGCCGCGGCGGCGCACCGCCGTACCGGCGGCGGGCACGTCCAGCAGGGTCACCTGTTGGCCCTCGGCATCAGCCTCGGTGCGCTCCTGCATCAGCACCGTATCGGCCCCGGGGGGGATCGGTGCACCGGTGAAGATGCGGGCGGCGGTGCCGGGACGCAGGGGCAGCCCCACGCTACCGGCGGTGATGCGCTGGGAAATCGGCAGGGTGACGCGACCGTCGGCCCCAGCGGCGGCCACGACGTCGGCATGGTTGAAGGCGTAGCCGTCCATGGCCGAGTTGTCCAGGGGCGGGACGGCGATGGCGGAGCGTTGCTCCTGGGCCAACACCCGGCCGGCGCAGGCGATGGTGGGGATGGCTCGCTCCCCGCTCACCGGCGTGGCGGCGGCGAGAAGGCGGTCGAGGGCGTCGTGCAGGGTCAGCATGGGCATTCTCTTGCGTAGTCGCGTGGGTCAGGTCCGGACGTAGGCGGCGATGAAGTCGGCCACGGCGTCCGGATCGTTCAAGTCGAGGCGGGACAAGGGCGGCGGCAGGTCCAGGTCGGCATCGCTGGCCACTGCCACCACGTAGGGATTTTCAGGATAGATCAGGGGCCGGCCGTGAACCGGACGATGAATTTCGATCTTGGGGATCGGGTCGTTCTTGAAGCCTTCCACCAGCACCAGGTCGCAGGCCGACAGGCGCTCCAGGTGCTCGGCCAGGGTCGGCTCCGGTGCCCCGCGCAGTTCGTGCAGCAGGGCGTAGCGGGAATTGCAGGTGATCAGCACCTCCGCCGCGCCGGCCTGGCGGTGGCGATAGGAGTCCTTGCCCGGCTTGTCGATGTCGAAATCGTGATGGGCGTGCTTGATCAGGGACACCCGCAGCCCCCGGGCGATCAGGCGCGGAATGAGCTGTTCGATCAGGGTGGTCTTGCCCGAGCCGGAATAGCCGGCGAAGCCGAACACGGTCTTGCCGGCGATGCGCGGGGTCAGGTCGGCGGCCCGGGGCACGGGCGTGGGGGAAGGCAAAGAAGAAGCGTGACGAAGGGATTCGGTCATGGACGAACGATAGCGTGCAATGGGACCAGGCGCCACGGCGCGGGTCAAAAACGGCGGTGGCGGATTCCGGGCGCCGGACGGCGCAGGGAGGCTGGGAATACAGGGGCCGGGGACGAAACCGACGCCCCCGCTGCCCGGCGCGTGCGGGTGAATCCCGCCCTCAGCCGGCCACCGCCAGCACCGGGGCAAAGCCGCCGCCCGGGGTGCGGAAGTTGGTGGTCTGGCCCTGGTAGAGGCGGGCCGCCACCAGTTGCACCTGGCCGGCGTAGGCATAGTTGCGCACGTCCACCTTGAGGGGCTGATCCCCTTCCGGCGTCGCCACCATCCGGGTGGACGGCGGCACCAGGGCCTGGGCTACGTAGCCGCCGGCGGCCGGATCGCTGCTGGCGGCGACGATCTCCTCGAACACCCGCTTGGTCAGCTTGTCGCCCCGGTAGGCGGCGCGGCTGCCGAAGCCGGCGGCGGGCTTGAAGAACCAGCGGCGCCGCTCGCCCCACAGGGCCTCGGCATTATGGGGGGTGACCTGGCGGGTTTCGGCCGTGCAGGCGGCGATGGCCGCCCGGGTGGCGGCATCGGCGCCGGCCTCGGTCAGCCAGGCCGGATCGGACAGGCGGGTCATCAGCCGCTTGTCGGCGAACAAGGCGTGGGCCGCCGGATGGGGGGTGACCACCGCCGCGCCGCTGCGCCACGCCTGGCGCAGGGCCTGGGAAGACGGGGCATCCAGGTAGAAGTCGGTGAGACGGTTGTAGACCAGGTCCACCGGCTGGCCCTGATGGGTGAGGCAGGCCCCGTCCCAGTCCAGTTCGGCAGGATCGGCCACCGCGGCCTGCCAGCCGTGACGGGCGAGCAGATCCACGGTGAGGGTGAATTCCGGGGCCAGATATTGCTCGGCCGGCGCCTCGTCCACCACCACCGCCCGAGGCAGGGCGGCGCACTTGCCTTCCCGGGCCAGTTCGGCGGCGAACATGGCGGCGATGGCCTCTTCCAGGGCCGCCCCCTGGCCGGGTTGCCAGGCATCGAGCAGGGCTGCCATGAGCAGGGCGCCGCCGGCGTTGGTGTTGATCTCGATCAGGCGCGGGCCTTCCGGCGACAGGTGGAAATCGTAGCCCATGAAGGCCGAGGCAGCCAGGGGCCTCTCGGCGGCGACGTCGCGGCCGGCCCGTTCGGCGGCGCTGGCCGGGGCCTGGGCCAGGGCCACTTCGCGCCAGGCCGGCAGGGCGGCAACGGCCTCCATGGCGGCGGCGAAGGCGGCCATGGCATCCAGGTCTGCCTGGGCCACGTGGACCCGGGCGGCGGAAAACAGGGTGGGCCGGCCGGCCAGGGCTTCGCTGCCGAGGCGGGCGTCGAGCACGGCGGGATCGGGCCGTCCGGCGTCGGGCACGGCGTTGCGCTGCTCGGCGGCGGCGCGTTGGGCGTCAGGCACGGTCTGGGCGGTCATGGCGTGGGGTCGTCAATCGGGTGTCGGTTGGGGAGGTGCGTCGGCAGCGCGCTTCAGTAGCGGCCCTCGGCGAAGAAATCGAGGACCACCTGCTCGTCCCGGGTGCGGCGCATCGGCGGCAGGCTGCGCCAGACGCGCCGGCCGTAGGGTTTGTCCACCATGCGCGGGTCGCAGATCATCAGCACGCCTCGGTCGGTCTCGCTGCGGATGAGGCGGCCGGCGCCCTGCTTGACGTTGATCACCGCCCGGGGCAACTGGTAATCCACGAAGGCGTTGCGCCCGGCCTTGTTCATGTGCTCGATGCGCGCTGACAGCACCGGGTCGTCCGGCGGGGCGAAGGGCAGCTTGTCGATGACCACCAGGGAGAGGGCCTCGCCGCGCACGTCCACCCCTTCCCAGAAGCTCTGGCTGCCCACCAGCACGGCGTTGCCGAGCTGGCGAAAGCGGTCGAGCAGCTCGTTCTTGCTGCCCTCGCCCTGGATCAGCAGGGGGATGTCCAGGCCCTCGTCCTCGATGCGCGCCTTGAGCAGCTCGTGGATGCGACGCATTGCGCGCAACGAGGTGCACAGGAAGAAGGCACCGCCCCGGGCAGCCTTGAGCACCGGCCAGGCCTTGTTCATCACCGCGTCCGGGTAGGCGGAATTGTTGGGGTCGGGCATGCCGGACGGCGAGTAGAGGATGGCCTGCTCGTCGTAGCGGAAGGGGCTTTCCCAGCAGGCGGTCTCCACCTCCCACAAGCCCATCTCGGCGCAGTAGTGGGTGAAGTTCTGCTGCACCGCCAGGGTGGCGGAGGTGAAGATCCAGGCCCGGGGATGGCCGCCCATCTGGCGGCGGAAGATGCGGGCGATGGACAGGGGCGTGGCGTTGAGTTGCAGGGCGTGGGTGTAGGCCTCGGCCCAGCGGATGTGCTCCACCGGGGCGGCCTTGCCGGAAGCGCCATCTGGCTTGGCTCCCGGGGCAGGCTCCTCGGGGAAGGCTGTCTCGTCCGTCTCACCGGGCACCCCGCGGCGCCACTTGTTCACCAGGGCGGCCAGTTCCAGGCTGCGCTCCCAGCAGTTCTTCAGCCCCTCGCTACGCCCGGCCTGGGTTTCGAGGATGGCGGCCAGGTGGTCGATGGCCGCCTCGAAGCCGTCCAGGGCCGATTCGAAGTCGGCAAAGCGCTGCAACTGGGCCAGGGAATAGCGGGCCGGGTCGATGGGCACCGCCAGACGCAGGTCCTTGGCGGATTTTTCCAGGGCGACGCAAGCCGGCGGCAGGTCGAGGCAGTCCCGGGCGTCGGTGAGGGCCTCGGCCCGGGTGTCCCGGGCCAGGTCGATGGCCTGGCTGGTGGATACCGATTCGCCGAAGAACAGGCTGGCGGTTTCCGGCAACTGGTGGGCCTCGTCGAAGATCACCGTGTTGCAGGCCGGCAGCAGTTCGGCAGCCCCCTCGTCCTTCAACATCACATCGGCGAAGAACAGGTGGTGGTTCACCACCACCACGTCGGCTTCCTGGGCCTGGCGGCGGGCCGCCAGGACGAAGCAGTCCTTGTGGTTGGGGCATTCCTGGCCCAGGCAGTTCTCCCGGGTCGAGGTGGCCATGCCCCACACCGGCGCGGCCTCGGGCACGTCCGGGCATTCGGCCTTGTCGCCGGTGCCGGTGATGGCGGCGAAGCGGGCGATACGCTGGATGTAGGTGGAATCGTCCCGGGTGAGGAAGCGGCCTTCCAGCAGGGAGCGTTGCAGGTGGTAATGGCAGACGTAATTGGCCCGCCCCTTGAGCAGGGCCACCTTGACCGGGGCGTTGAGCACGCCGCGCACCAGGGGGATGTCCTTGGTGAACAGCTGGTCTTGCAGGGTCTTGGTGCCGGTGGAGACGATCACCTTGCCGCCGGAAAGCAGGGCCGGCACCAGGTAGGCGAAGGTCTTGCCGGTGCCGGTGCCAGCCTCGGCGACGAACACCCGGTTGTCGGCCACGGCGTCGGCGATACGCAGCGCCATCTCGCGCTGCTGGGGGCGCAACCGGTAGTGGCCCACCGAGGCGGCCAGGGGGCCGTCGGGGCGGAACACCTGATCCACCCGGGCGCCCAGGGCCGAGGCGGGAACGTATGGAGCGGGAGGGATCGATGCGCCAGATTCCACGGATGCCAGGGCGCTGGCGGGAACGGCGGCGGGAGTGTGGGGAGAAGCCATCGGTCGAATCGAGCAGGGTGCCGCATCCTATCAGATTGACGCCCCGGCCCGGCGGTTGCATGGCTCTCCGGAAAATTGAGAGGAAATTCAGTCAACGCTAAAATGCCCGCCGGCTTGCAGTTGCTGCGCCCGCTTCGGCCGCTTCCCTGCCTGACTGCGGCACCGGACGGTCTTCTCCCTCCCCCCGCTTTTCCCGCGCCCGCCTCCCGGCCCCGGCTCCGTCCGCCGCCGGAAGCAGCGCCGTTTTCCCCTGGGCAGCCCCGGCCCCGCCGGTGCGCCCGTTCCACCCGACGTCGGGAATCTCCCGGCGCCGGCTCACGACTCATGTCCGGCTCCTTCGTTTCGCGCAATCTGAAGCACCTGCAACTGGCGGGCATGCTGGTCGTCGTCCTGACCCTGTGCATCGGCCTGGGCGGCTATTTCACCTGGCAGTACGCCCGCACCTTCCGCGACAACACCGCCCAGCTACACGAGACCATCCAGGCCCGCTACCAGGACCAGCTCAAGACCCAGGCGGAAACGCTGGGCAACGACCTGGAGCAGACCCGCAGCCAGGCCGACGCCCGGTTGCGCGGGCAACTGCGCCGCCAGGTGGACGACGGCACGGCCATCGTCGCCGGGCTGTACGAAAAATCCGGCCGCATCCAGGGCCCCGTCACCCGCCGGCTGGTGGCCGAGGCCCTGCGGCCACTACGCTTCTTCGACGGCCGGGGCTATTTCTTCATCAGCGGCGAGGACGGCCGCAGCATCCTCGCCCCCGATCAGCCGGAGCGCGAAGGCACGTCCCTGGCCGATCTGCGCGACGATGCCGGCCAATCCCTGCTGGCCGCCCTGCGCCAGGCCGTGGACAACCCGGAGGGCGCGGGCTACGTCACCTACCGCTGGCACGCTCCGGGCGGAGCCGCGCTACGCGACAAACTCTCCTACGTGCGGCGCTTCGCGCCCTACGGCTGGCTGATCGGGGCCGGCGACTTTGTCGACGCGGCGGAACAGGACATGCAGCGCGAAGCCCTGGCCCGCCTGAATGGCAGCGCCGCCGCGCGCAGCGGCGAACTGCTGGTGCTGAACCGCAGCGGCCGGCTGCTGCTGGCCTCCGCCCAGCCGGCACTGGAGGGCCTGGCCCCCCGGGACCTGCCTGCTCCCGAACTGCGCGCGGCCCTGGAACGGCTGCATGAGATGGCCACCCGGGGCGGCGGTTTCGTCCGCCACGACTGGGTCAAGCCCGGCGCGACGGCCACGGAGGACGGCCCGCCGCCGCCCCTCGCCCCGCGCTTTGCCTACGTGACGCCGCCCGACGCCTGGGGCTGGTCCCTGGTGACCGGCACGGACCAGGGCGCCATCGACGTCGAGGAAATCCGGCAACGCCAAGCACTGGAAGGGGAACTGGCCAAGCAAGGCAGCGCCATCATCCTGGCGCTGCTGGTCACCGTCTCGGTGGCCATGCTCTTCGCCGTGTTCTACGCCCGCTGGCTGGAAACCCTGTTGCGGCGCTCGCGCCAGGACGGCCAGGACCAGGCCGAGACCCTGGAGGCCCAGACCCGGGACCTGCGTCTGGCGGCCCGGGTGTTCGAGAGCGGCAACCAGGCGGTGGTGGTCACCGACGCCGGCAACACCATCGTGGCGGTGAACGCCGCCTTCACCCAGATCACCGGCTACACCCCCAGCGAGGTGCTGGGCCACAATCCGCGCCTGCTCTCATCCGGCTACCACGACGGCGAGTTCTACCGGCAGATGTGGCAAGCGTTGCGGGAAAGCGGCACCTGGAGCGGCGAGATCTGGAACCGGCGCAAGGACGGCAGCCTGTATCCGGAGTGGCTGCACATCTCCACCCTGTTCGACGACGCCGGCCAGGTCACCCACCGGGTGGCCGCCTTCTCCGACGTGTCGGAACGCAAGGCGGCCGAGGCCCGGGTGCGCTACCTGTCCGAATACGACGCGGTCACCGGCCTGCCCAACCGCCTGCTGCTGGAAGAGCGCTGCAACGAGGCAATCCTGGACGCCCGGCGCAGCGAGCACGGCCTGGCCCTGTGCATCCTGGACGTGGACCGCTTCAAGACGATCAACGATTCCCTCGGCCACGGGGTCGGCAACCGGGTGCTGCACATCGTCGGCGAACGCCTGGTGGAAACGGCCGGCGAAGGCGCCACCGTCAGCCGCCTGGGCGGCGACGAATTCGCGGTGATCCTCCCCGGGGCCAGCGACGCTTCCGCCGCGGCGTCGGCCGCCCGGTCACTGATGGATGCCTTCACTCCGCCCCTGGTGGTGGATGGCCACGTCCTGGCCATCAACTGCAGCGTCGGCGTCACCCTGTTCCCCGGGGACGGCAACGATTTCGACACCCTGCTGCGCAACGCCGACGCAGCGGTCAACCATGCCAAGGAAACGGGGCGCAACCGGATGCAGTTCTACCGGGAGGAAATGAATGCCCAGGCCCGGGAACGCCTGGCCCTGGAGCAGGCCCTGCGCCGCGCCCTGGAACGGCAGGAGCTGACGCTGTACTACCAGGGCCAGTTCGACCTGGGCACCGGGCAGTTGCGCGGCGCCGAGGCCCTGCTGCGCTGGCGGCATCCGGAACTGGGCATGGTCGCGCCAGACCGTTTCATCCCCATTGCCGAGGATACGGGCCAGATCCTGACCATCGGCCGCTGGGTGCTGCTCGACGCCTGCCGCCGTGCCGCCGGCTGGCAGCGGCCGGGGTGCCCGCCGGTCACGGTGGCGGTGAACATCTCGGCCCGCCAGTTCCACCACGGCGACCTGGCAGCCGAGGTGCGGCACGCCCTGGAGCTGTCGGGCCTGCCCCCCGCCCTGCTCGAACTGGAAGTGACCGAGAGCGTGCTGATGGGCGGCATCCAACCGGTGATCGACACCCTGGACGAACTCAAGGCCATGGGCGTACGCCTGGCCCTGGACGATTTCGGCACCGGCTATTCGAGCCTGGCCTACCTGAAGCGCTTTCCCCTCGACGTGCTCAAGGTGGACCGCTCCTTCGTCCTGGCCCTGCCCGACGACCAGGACGACGCGGCCATCGTGGCGGCCATTCTCGGCATGGCCGGCCACCTGGGCCTGGCCACCGTGGCCGAGGGCGTGGAGAACGAGGCCCAGCGCGACCACCTGCGGGCCCAGGGCTGCCAGGTGGTCCAGGGCTACCTGTTCGCCCGCCCCCTGCCGGCCGAGGACTTCGAAGCCGCGTTCATCGCCGCCCCGGTCAAGGCCTGAACCGGAATCCGGCTCCCTCTCCTGCCCGCCTCAGCGAGGCAAGGGTGGAGTCGTGATTCCCTGCAAGCGCCCCTGCCCCCCTACCTCCTTGTCACCACTCCAACCCCACCCCATCCCCACGCCTGGCCCGATGTAGGGACGAAAAAAAACCGGCCCGATGGGCCGGTTTTTTTCACTGCTTAAGCCGAGATTACTTCTTGTCGGCGGGGGCAGCTTCAGCGGGCTTGGCAGCGTCAGCAGCCGGAGCAGCGCCTTCGGCGGGCTTGGCGGCGTCGGCGGCAGCGCCTTCGGCGGGCTTGGCGGCGTCAGCGGCGGGGGCAGCCGGAGCAGCGGCGGGAGCTTCAGCGGCGGGAGCGGGGGCCGGGGCCGGAGCGGGTTCTTCCTTCTTGCCGCAAGCGGAGACGGCCAGAGCAACGAGAGCAGCAACCAGGAGAGACTGTTTCATTTGTTAATTCCCTTTATGGAGGAGAAAAGGTACAGATCCGAAATATTCAGAGGCCGACCGGGGGGGATCGACCAGCCTCTAATTGTAGCACCATTTTTGAAAAAGGTAGGGGTGCTAACCATTCAAGTTCATTCCCCTCGCATTGCCGGCAAAAAGCCCGCCAACCCCGGCCAGCAGCCCGCCCCGGAGAAATTGTCAGCCTGGTATCAGCATTCAATAACTCCATAAAGGATTCCCCATATGAAAACCCGCGGAAAAGGGATGACTGAACCGACCGTCAGGCGTCGAAACGCCACTCCCCAGGAGGCCCGCAACCTGATTGCCACGACCGATTCACGGATCGTCCCGCAAGAGGCAAATGCCCCAGGGCGATGGCCCAGCAAGCCACCGCCACTCCCCGACATTTCGCCGGGCATTGAAAATTGCCCGGCGGGCGCTAAAATCTCGCGTTTTTTCAGGGGGCTACCCTCGATGTCCCAACCTTCCCCCGACCTCGCCACCCCGGCCCTGGAGGCCGCGCCCGAAGCGCCTGCAACGCCGACCCCGGCGGCCCAGGCCAAGCCCGCCCGTGCCCCGCGCATCGCCCAGGTGGAATCCCTCGACCATGAAGGCAAGGGCGTCGCCCACGTGGACGGCAAGACCATCTTCATCGACGGCGCCCTGCCCGGCGAAGTGGTCGAATATTCCAGCTACCGCAAGAAGCCGACCTTCGAGATCGCCCAGGCGACCCGCATCATCAAGGCGGCCTCGTCCCGGGTCGTGCCGCGCTGCCCCCATTTCGGCGTATGCGGCGGCTGCGCCCTGCAGCACGCGGACCCGAGCGCCCAGGTGGCGGCCAAGCAGCGGGTGCTCGAAGACAACATGGCCCACATCGGCAACGTCAAGCCGGAAGAAATTTATTCGCCGCTCCAGGGCAGCCCCTGGGGCTACCGCCACCGGGCCCGCCTGAGCGCCCGCCTGGTGCCCAAGAAGGGCGGCATGCTGGTGGGCTTCCACGAGAAGAAGAGCAGCTACATCGCCGACATGCGCGAGTGCCACGTGCTGCCCAAGCGCGTTTCCGACCTGCTGCTGCCGCTGCGCGAACTGATCGGCGCCCTGTCGATCAGCGACCGCATGCCCCAGGTGGAAGTGGCCGTGGGCGAGCGCTGCCTGGCCCTGGTGCTGCGCGTGCTGGAACCGCTCAACGGCGCCGACGAGGAGCTGCTGCGCCGCTTCGCCGACAGCCACGGCGTCGTCTTTTACCTGCAGCCCAAGGGACCGGACACGGTGACCCGTTTCTATCCCCTGGATGCGCCGCCGCTCACCTATACCCTGCCTGAATTCGCCATCGAGATGAATTTCTCGCCCACCGAATTCACCCAGGTGAACTACCCGATCAACCGGGTGCTGGTGCGCAAGGCCCTGCGCCTGCTCGACCCTCAGCCGGGCGAGCGGATTGCCGACATGTTCTGCGGCCTGGGCAACTTCACCCTGCCGATCGCCCGCTCCGGCGCCAAGGTATTTGGCGTGGAAGGCAGCGAAGCCCTGGTCAAGCGCGCCTTCGAGAACGCCCAGGCCAACGGCCTGGCCAGCCAGGTGGATTACGGCGTGGCCAACCTGTTCCTGTGCACGCCGGAGATCGTGGCCGGCTGGGGGCATTTCGACAAGATGCTGATCGACCCACCCCGGGAAGGCGCCCTGGAACTGGTGAAATCCCTGGGCCCGGACGGCCCCAAGCGCATCGTCTACGTCTCGTGCAACCCGGCCACCCTGGCCCGGGACGCCGCGATTCTGGTCCATCAGAAGGGCTACACCCTGCGCGGCGCAGGCATCGCCAACATGTTCCCCCACACCGCCCACGTGGAGTCCATCGCATTGTTCGAGCGAGAATAACCCTCCCCTCGCTCGACCGGCGAAGGCCAATAACGAAGAAGGCGCCCCGAGGGACGCCTTCTTTCATTGGTGCATCCGGTGCGGACAGGCGCGTCAGTCGCGCTCGCCGGCGAAGGCCATCAGCAGGTTCAGCAGATTGACGAAGATGTTGTAGATGTCCAGGTACACCGCCAGAGTGGCGGTGATGTAGTTGTCCTCGCCGCCGTCGATGATGCGCTTGATGTCGTAAAGCAGATAGGCGGAGAAGAGCATCACAGCCGCGGCGGAGATGGTCAGGGCCAGCGCCGGGATCTGGAAGAAGATGTTGGCCAGGGACGCCACCAGCAGCACGATCACGCCGATGAACAGGAACTTGCCCAGGTAGGACAGATCGGTCTTGATCACCGTGGCCAGGAACGACATGGCGAAGAAGGCACCCGCGGTGCCGGCCGCCGCCATGAAGATTAGGGAACCGCCGTTGGAAAAACCCAGGGCGAAGGACAGGATGCGCGACAGCATCAGCCCCATGAAGAAGGTGAAGCCGAGCAGCAGGGCCACGCCCATGCTGCTGTGTTTGGTCTTCTCGATGCCCCACATGAAGCCGAAGGCGATGCCGAGGAAGAGCAGGAAGCTCACCATCGGGCTGCCAGCGAAGAAGGAAAAGCCCATCTTGATGCCGACCAGAGCGCCGATGGCGGTGGGGATCATGGACAGGGCGAGCAGCAGGTAGGTGTTCCGCAGCACACGGTTTTGCTGGACAGAACGTTCCTGAGAAGCACTGCCGGTGGTCATTTGAAACTGCGGTTGCATGGCGCTACCTCCAGAGAGAAATTGCGTTTATTTTGATCGATGCGGCGGCAACCGAGTTGCCATTGTTATGTAGCGGTTTGTCACGCTTCGTGACCCGCCGGGCTGGGGCCGGAATGCGCGCTTATGCTATCATCCGCCCCCTCGCGACGGCCTGGCCCGCGAGACGCGGATGGGTGGCAGAGTGGTTGAATGCACCGGTCTTGAAAACCGGCGGCCCGCAAGGGCTCGTGGGTTCGAATCCCACCCCATCCGCCACATCCCTACGGCCTGCCGGCCGCGTCAGAGCAGGGTCAGGGCGGAGTTTAGCGAAACCCGCCGCGCCCTTCGTAACACCAGGTAACACGCTGCGCCTGGCGGCCGGTTCCACCTACCCGCCACGCGCCGGATCATTCGGGACGGACCGCGTCAGCCCAGCAGTTTGGGGTTTCGTAGAGGCGCACCCGCTGCAGGCGCAGGTGGTTGCCGTAGGTGTCCCGGTAGACCTCGTCGAGAATCTTGAACGCTTGGCGGGCCAGATTTTCCGCCGTCGGCACGCACGGCAGCAACACCGTCTTGTGGCCGGGCATGCCCTGCAGGAAGCTCACCAGGGGCTCGTCCTGCTCGTAGGCCAGGAAGGCGTGGTCCCAGCGGTCCACGATGTGCTCCTTGGCCAGGGACTTCACCTCGGCGAAATCCATCACCATGCCGTTGGCGGCGTCGCCGTCCAACTCGATCACCTCTCCGGACAGGGTGATTTCCAGGGCGTAGCGGTGCCCGTGCAGGTGGCGGCACTGGCTCTTGTGATCGGGAATGCGATGACCGGCATCGAACTCCAGGCGGCGGGTGATCTGCATCGACGGCAACGGGAAACCCGGTGATGGCGTTACGGGGCAGCGAGTATATCATTGGCTTCCCAGGCCCCGCGGGGCCGCTGCCGCACTACCCTCGCACTACCCTCTTTCCCTCGCCCGACGCCATGCTCACCCCCACCGACCACGACCGCGACACCGCCGGACTCACCTACGTCTACCCGGTGATCTCGCGGCGCGCCCGGGGCGTCTCCCTGGGGATCAACCTCAACGTCAACAACGCCTGCAACTGGGCCTGCGTCTATTGCCAGGTCCCCAACCTCACCCGCGGCGGGCCGCCGCCCGTGGACCTGGCCTTGCTGGAACGGGAACTGCGCAGCTTTCTCGAACGCCTGCTGCACGGCGACTTCATGGCCCGGGAGGTGCCCGAAGACGCCCGCCGCCTCAGCGACGTGGCCTTTTCCGGCAACGGCGAGCCCACCAGCAGCCCGGAATTTCCCGGGGCGGTGGAACGGGTCATCGCCGTGCTCGACGACCTGGGCATCCGCGGTGAAGGGGGCGCCAATCTGCCTATCCGGCTGATCACCAACGGCAGCCTGATGCACCGCGAGAGCGCCCGACGCGGCGTCGCCCGCATCGGCTCCTACGGCGGCGAGGTCTGGTTCAAGGTGGATCGGGCCACTGCCGCCGGCATCGCCGCCGTAAACGGCGTCAATCTCAGCCCGGAACACCAGCGCATCAACCTGTTGCGCTGCTGCGACCTGGCCCCCACCTGGCTCCAGACCTGCGTGTTCGGCCGGGACGGCCGACCGCCTGAAGAAAGCGAACTGCAGGCCTACGTGGATTTCGCCGCCGGCGTCGCCGACCGCATCCAGGGCATCCACCTCTACGGCATTGCCCGCCAAGTGATGCAACCTGGCGGCGACCACCTGCAACGCCTGCCCGCCGCCAGCCTCGACGCCCTGGCGGGGCGCCTAAAAGAAAAAGGGCTCAAGGTGACTGTCAGTCCTTGAGCCCTCGTCCCGCGACGCGGGAACGGTGTCTTATTTTGGGGAACTAGCTTAGGCGGCCTTTTTGAGTTTTGCCTTGGCCGCTTTTTTCAGATTTTTATACAGGTCCGGTTCGAAACAGCGCAGGTACTCGATCACTTCGACGTCCTCGCGCTTGACGCGCTGGATATCGACCTGCTCGACATGGACCAGGCGCAGCAACTCCTTGACGGGTTTGGGCATGTTGCGCCCGCTCTCGTACCGGGAACCGCCACTCTGGGTGACGCCGATCTTGGACCAAAACTGCTGTTGATTCAGACCCAGCTTGCGCCGGATCTCACGAGGATCGAGGTTCTCGATCGCCTTGACGTTGCTCATGATGAAAGCCTCTCTAAACACGGTGCTCAAGTCCGCAGCTTGTGGCTGCACTTCTACCCCCTGCTCCGCTTGTCCTATCCTGAACAGGCATATGACTTAAGTTATAGACGAAGTATAACCCGATTTCATAAATTTGCAAGTAGCATTAATACGTAGTATCCGCAACCTGCGTGGGTTTCATCGAAACCAAGTCCTTACACCTAACAGGGGTATGTGGGCCACCATCTGCCAACCCGGGGGCGCAATGGGTTACAATCCCGGGTTTTTCACATACCTATTGGATAGTCGATGGCGCTGATAGTTCAGAAATATGGCGGCACGTCTGTAGGCACGACGGAACGCATCAGGAACGTGGCCAAACGGGTGGCCAAGTTTAGGGCCATGGGGCACGACCTGGTGATCGTGGTTTCCGCCATGAGCGGCGAGACCAACCGCCTGATCGGCCTGACCAAGGAAATTACCGGCTCCCCCGCCCCGCGGGAAATGGACGTGGTGATCTCCACCGGCGAGCAAGTGACCATCGGCCTGCTGTCCATGGCCCTCGAAGCCGAAGGTATCCCCGCCCGCAGCTACACCGGCGGCCAGGTGCGCATCCTCACCGACAGCACCCACACCAAGGCGCGCATCCTCGCCATCGACGAAGAGAACATGCGCCGCGACCTGAACCTGGGCCGCGTCGTGGTCGTCGCCGGCTTCCAGGGCATGGACGAGCACGGCAACATCACCACCCTGGGCCGCGGCGGCTCCGACACCACCGCCGTGGCACTGGCCGCCGCCCTGCGCGCCGACGAATGCCAGATCTACACCGACGTCGACGGCGTGTACACCACCGACCCGCGCATCGTCCCGGAAGCCCGCAAGCTCGACCGCATCACCTTCGAGGAGATGCTCGAGATGGCCTCCTTGGGCTCCAAGGTCCTGCAGATCCGCTCCGTCGAGTTCGCCGGCAAGTACAAAGTCAAACTGCGCGTGCTGTCCAGCTTCGAGGAAGTGGGGCAAAGCGAGGGCACGCTGATCACCGTTGAGGAAGACCGCAATATGGAACAACCGATCATCTCCGGCATCGCCTTCAACCGCGACGAGGCCAAGCTCACTGTTCTCGGCGTCCCCGACCGTCCGGGCATCGCCTACCAGATCCTGGGCCCCATCGCCGACGCCAACATCGATGTGGACATGATCATCCAGAACGTGGGCCGCGACGGCACCACCGACTTCTCGTTCACGGTCAATCGCAGCGAATTCGAGAAGGCCAAGGCCGTCCTCGAAGGCGTCAAGTCCCACATCAACGCCCGTGAAATCGTCGGCGACAACAAGATCTGCAAGGTCTCCGCCGTGGGCGTGGGCATGCGCTCCCACCCGGGCGTGGCCTCCCAGATGTTCCGCACCCTGGCCGAGGAAGGCATCAACATCCAGATGATTTCCACCTCCGAGATCAAGATTTCCGTCGTGGTCGACGAAAAGTACCTGGAACTGGCCGTGCGCATCCTGCACCGCACCTTCGGCCTGGACCAGAACGCGTAAGGCCGCAGCAGCAATCGCAGTTGATTTGACCGGGAGCGGGTAAGACGCTATTATCCGCCCCTCGCAAAAGGCAAGAGCTTCCCGCTCCTGTCTTGGAGACGTGGCCGAGAGGTCGAAGGCACTCCCCTGCTAAGGGAGCATACGGGCTAAAACTCGTATCGAGGGTTCGAATCCCTCCGTCTCCGCCAAACGATTTTTTGATGAAAACTTCAGAAAACGCTTGGCAAAGTCGAAAACGGCACATATAATTCGTTTTCTCAAGTGCGCGCCCGTAGCTCAGTTGGATAGAGTACTTGGCTACGAACCAAGGGGTCGGGCGTTCGAATCGCTCCGGGCGCGCCAGCAATACCAAAAAGCCAGATGTTTCGACATCTGGCTTTTTTCTTTTGTGGCAATTCTTCGCCATTCGCACGAAAACACCATGTTTTCACCAGTCGGTACCCCGACACCCCAGGCCCTTTCGGCCGAGCGCGGAAAAATATCCCATAAGAATCCCCCGTTTCGGCGACAGACGTCGGGCGATTCGCTAAAATCCCCTCAAAACTCACAGGGGATTCTCATGGACACGCTCAACCTCATCCGCGACTTCATCCACGACAAGGCCGGCACGCCGCTGGAGCAGATCACAGCCGACGCCGTGCTGCAGGAAATCGGGGTGGATTCCCTGATGCTGCTCGACCTCATGTTCGACTTCGAAGACCACCACGGCATCAAGCTCCCCACCGACACGCCGAACCCCAAGACTGTGGGCGAGTTGGTCGAGATCTTCGACAAGTACGCCACCGCCGAGCCCGCAGCGGGCGCCTGACCGATGGGCCAGCGCCGCGTCGCCGTCACCGGACTGGGCATCGTCTCCCCTTTCGGCACCGACCTGGATGACTACTTCGCCCGGCTTGCCCGGGGCGAATCCGCCATCCGCCTCTACAGCACCGACATCCCCCGCCCCTTCGCCCTGCCGGCCGTGCACTGCGCCGGCTTCGACGGCGGCGCCGAACTGGGCCGCGGCCTGGCCCACACCATGGACCGCTGCTCCCAGCTGGGGGCCACTGCCGCCTTCGCCGCCTGGCAGAACGCCGGCTTTCCCGAAAAGAGCGCTGCCGCCCTGCCCCACCGCAACGCCGGGGTGGCTTGGGGCACGGCCCTGGGCGGCACCCTGACCTTCGAGCAGGGCTACCGGGACCTCTACATGCTCGGCCGGGAGCGGGTATCGCCCCTGTCGGTGGTGCTCGGCATGAACAACGCCGCCGCCTCTCACATCTCGATCCAGCTCAAGCTGCCCGGCCCCTGCCACACCTACACCATCGCCTGCGCCTCGGCGGCGGTGGCCATCGGCGAAGCCTTCCACCGCATCCGCCGCGGCGAAGCCGACCTGATGGTCACCGGCGGCTCCGACTGCCCCCTGGGCTACGGCGTGGTGCGCGCCTGGGAAGCCCTGCGCGTGGTCGCCCCCGGCGACGAAACCACCGCCTACCGGGCCTGCCGCCCCTTCAGCGGCGACCGGGCCGGCCTGGTGCTGGGGGAAGGCGCCGCCGCCCTGGTCCTCGAAGACTGGGACCTGGCCCAGGCCCGGGGCGCCCGCATCTACGCCGAAATGGTCGGCTACGGCACCACCAGCGACCACAGCCACCTGGTCAAGCCGGAAGCCGAAGGACAGGTCCGGGCCATCCGCGCCGCCCTGGCGGATGGAGGCCTGACACCGGAGCAGGTGGGCTACGTCAATGCCCACGGCACCGCCACCCGGGAAGGGGACCCCACCGAGATCGCCGCCCTGCGCGAGGTCTTCGGCCCCCTGGCACCAGATCTGCCGGTGAGCGCCACCAAGTCGATGCACGGCCACCTGATGGGCGCCACCGGCGCAGTGGAAGCCCTAGTCACCACCCTGGCCCTGGCCCGCAACGTCGTCCCGCCCACCGCCTTCCTGGACGAGATCGACCCCGACTGCGCCGGGGTGCGCCACGTCACGGCCGCCCAAGGCGCGGCACCCACGGCCGAAGCGGCGCTGTCGAACTCGTTCGCCTTCGGCGGCACCAACGCGGTGCTGGCCTTCCGCCGCACTGCTTAAGCCGGGCCGCCCGGGGCCGGCGCGCCACGGTAAAATCTGCCTACCGCTCACCCGCCCGGCCCCAGGCCGGGCGGAAACCCCATAAAAACAGCACGTCCACACACCTCAGGTAATCACGGTCATGTCTGAAAACGCCACTCCCATCGATCCGGCCCTCCAGCAGGAAGTCGCCGAACTGATCGTCTCCGCCCTCAACCTCGACGTCGCCCCCGCCGACATCGCCCCCGCCGACTCCCTCTACGGCGAAGGCCTGGGCCTGGACTCCATCGACATCCTCGAAGTCGCCCTGGTGGTGTCCAAGCGTTACGGCTTCCAGCTGCGCGCCGACAACGAAGACAACGTGCGCATCTTCCGCTCCCTGGAAAGCCTGACCCGGCATATCGCCGCCAACCGCACCAAGTGATGCCCCTGCTGGCGCGCCTGCTCCGGACCGGCCGCTGGGTGCTCCTGGCGGGCCTGGCCGCGAGCTACCCGCTCCTGGCGCACTACACCACTGCCCACCAGGCCGCGGCCGTTTCCGCTCAAGGCCAGCCAGTGCCCCTCACCCTGGTCGGCGCCCTGGTGGCCGTGGCCCCGGCCACCCTGATCGCCCTGGCCGTGGCCTGGCGATCCCCCAGGCGCACTCTCTGGCTGGCGGCCCTGGCCGCCGTCCTGGGATTGCTGGCCTGGCAGCGCGCGCTGCTCGAAGCCCACTTCAGCTGGGTCTACCTGGCCGACCACGTGGTCAGCAACGTACTGCTCGGCGTCTTCTTCGGCCGCACCCTGCTGCCGGGCCGCACGCCCCTGTGCACCACCTTCGCCATCATGGTTCACGGCCCCCTGTCGGCGCAGATGCTGCGCTACAGCCGCCAGGTGACCGTGGCGTGGACCACCTTCTTCGCCACCGTCGCCGCCATCTCCCTGCTCCTCTTCGGCTTCGCCCCCCGGGAAACCTGGTCCGTGTTCGCCAACCTGCTGGCCTTTCCCCTGGTGGCCGCCATGTTCGTGGCCGAATACGCCGTGCGCCTGATCAAGATGCCCTGGATGCGCTACGAAGGCAGCATCCTCGACGGCGTGCGCGCCTACCTGCGCTCCTCCCGCGAGGGGGCAGCACCGGCTGCGCCGCCCCAACCCCGCTCCTAGGGCCACCGCCCGCCCGGTCGTCATGGATTCCTCGCCTCTCGTCGCCCACGTCTCCCCCGCTGCCACCATCGCTTACCGGGAAACCGCCCCGGGCATCCTGCGCGCCGTTCCGGTCCGGGAATTCCTTGCCGACGTGGCCCGGGTGGCCGCCGCG
Source organism: Oryzomicrobium sp. (assembly GCF_036820405.1). Classification (NCBI taxonomy): domain Bacteria; kingdom Pseudomonadati; phylum Pseudomonadota; class Betaproteobacteria; order Rhodocyclales; family Rhodocyclaceae; genus Oryzomicrobium; species Oryzomicrobium sp. The sequence continues at coordinate 213,024 of NZ_DAISLS010000006.1, read as the reverse complement.
ATGCCCGCGGGCGGCTACGTCCTCAACACCTGCGCCGACCGCTACCGCTTCACCGTAACCCTGGCGGCGGCCATCGTCAGCGACCGGATCAGCCTGCTGCCATCCACCCACACGCCGGAAACGGTGCGGCGCATGCGCGATTTCGCCCCGGACGTGTTCTGCCTCACCGACCAGGCCGACAGCGCCATCGACCTACCGACCTGCCACTATCCGGAAGCCTCGGCCGAGGCAGGCGAAACAGGCAATCTTCCCGACGTGCCGGTGCCCCGCATCCCCGACGGGCGCTGCGTTGCCTACGTGTTCACCTCCGGCTCCACCGGCGCCCCGGTGCCCCACGCCAAGCACTGGGGCAACCTGGTGCGCAATGCCCGGGCCGAGGCCCGCCACTTGGCCGGCGCCTTTGGCGGCCAGCCCCCCGCCATCGTCGGCACCGTCCCGCCGCAGCACATGTACGGCTTCGAATCTACCGTGCTGCTGGTGCTGCAATCCGGCGGCGCCCTCCACGGCGGCCGGCCCTTCTATCCGGCCGACATCGCCGCCGCCCTCGCTGCCGTGCCCCGGCCCCGGATGCTGGTCACCACCCCCTTCCACCTACGCTCCCTGCTGGCCGAAGCCGACAGCGTGCCCCCCGCCGACCTGCTGCTGTCGGCCACCGCGCCCCTCTCCCAGCAACTGGCCCGGGAAGCCGAGGAACGCTTCGGCGCCCCCCTCATGGAAATCTACGGCAGCACCGAGACCGGCCAGATCGCCACCCGGCGCACCACCGCCGGCGCGGCCTGGAAGACCTTCCCCGGCGTGTCCATCCGCGCCGAGGCCGGCGACGACCCGGAGGAACCCTCCCGCTTCTTCGCCACCGGCCTGCACCTGGACCAGCCGGTGCCCCTGGGCGACATCCTGGATCTGCAGGACGGCGAGAACTTCATCCTGCTCGGACGCAGCGCCGACCTGATCAACATCGCCGGCAAGCGCACCTCCCTGGCCTACCTCAACCACCAGCTCACCGCCGTGCCCGGCGTGACAGACGGCGCCTTCCTGATGCCCGACGAGGAGGCCGCGGACGGGGTCACCCGCCTCACCGCCTTCGTCGTCGCCCCGGGGCTCACCGCCGCCGCCGTCCTCCAGGCCCTGCGCGAACGGGTGGACCCGGTCTTCCTGCCCCGCCCCCTGGTGTTCGTGGCCGCCCTGCCGCGCAACGCCACCGGCAAGCTGCCCCGGGACGCCCTGCGCGCCCTCCAGGCCCAGGCGGAAACCGCCCGGCGCCCCGGGAGCGACGCATGACGACCACGCTGTCGCTGCGCATCGCCCCGGACCATCCGGCCCTGGCCGGGCACTTTCCCGGCAATCCGATCGTCCCCGGGGTAGTCCTGCTCGACCTGGCCATCCGTGCCCTGGCCCGCCGGGGCAGTCTGGACGAGGCGGGTATTCAGCTCGGCTCGGCCAAGTTCCTCGCCCCGGTGCGCCTGCCCACCGGCAGCGGCGACGCCGAGCTCGTCCTGTCCTGGAGCGGCAGCCTCGCCGCCGGCGGCACGGTGCGTCTGGAACTGAGCGCCGCCGACGGCACCCGGGTGGCCAGCGCCGCCCTCACCTGGCTCGTCGCTCCGGACGCATGAGCGCGCCGATGCCCCTTCCCCCAGCCCCGCCGCCCCGGGCCGAATGGGCCACCCGGCCGGAACGCAGCAGCATGTTCTGGCTGCGGGTCATGACCTGGATTTCCCTGCGCCTGGGCCGCCCCGCCGCCCGGCTGGTGCTGCACCTGATCGCCGCCTATTTCCTGGCTTTCTCCCCCGCCGCCCGGCGCGCCTCGCGGAACTACCTGGCCCGGGTGCTCGACCGTCCGCCGCGGCTGGGCGACCTGTACCGCCACTTCCACACCTTCGCCACCACCATCCACGACCGGGTCTACCTGATCAACGATCGCTTCGACCTGTTCGACCTGGAGATCGTCGGCGAACACATCATCCAGGACATCGGCGCCCACGGCCGCGGCGCCTTCCTCATGGGCGGCCACCTGGGCAGCTTCGAAGCGGTGCGTGCCCTGGGCCGACGCTACCCGCGCCTGGACTTTGCCACCCTCATGTACGAGGACAACGCCCGCAAGATCAACGCCATGCTCTCGGCGATCAATCCCCGGGTGCAGCACAACCTGATCCCCCTGGGCCGGCTCGATTCCATGCTCAAGGTGCGCGAGGGGCTGGATGCGGGCATGGTCGTCGGCATCCTGGCCGACCGCTCCTTGGACGCGGGGGCCTGCGTCGAACTGCCCTTTCTCGGCGGCACCGCCGCCTTCCCCCTCGGCCCCTTCCGCATGGCGGCCATGCTGCGCCGCCCGGTGGTCTTCATGGCCGGCCTGCACACCGGCGGCAACCGCTACCATATCCACTTCGAATTGATCGCCGATTTCAGCGACACTCCCGCCGGCGGCCGGGACGCGGCCGTGCGCGCCGCCCTGGCCCGCTACTCCGCCTGCCTGGAAGCCCAGTGCCGGCGCGCGCCCTACAACTGGTTCAACTTCTTCGATTTCTGGCAGCCCCGCGACACGCCGGCCATCCCTTAGCCCCTGGCCCTTAGCCCCCTCCCGCCCCACGACGATACGACGAGCCCTGCGATGCTCCTTCACTTCTCCCGGCTCCCCCTGCCCGCCCGCCTGGCCTCCCGGGCCCTGCTCACCCTGTGCCTGGCCCTGCCGGCCGGCACCGCCCTGGCCGCCTTCGACCTCGGCCAGCTGATGCAGACCCTGGCCCAGAACCGGGGCAACCGGGCCCTGTTCGTCGAAAAGAAATACCTAGCGGTGCTGGACAAGCCGGTGGAATCTTCCGGCGAACTGCTCTACGTCGCCCCGGACCGGCTGGAAAAGCGCACCCTCAAGCCCCGCCCCGAGTCCCTGGTGCTCGAAGGCGGGCTGCTGACCATCGAGCGGGGCAAGCAGAAACACCAACTGGCCCTACAGGACTATCCGGAAGTGGCCGCCTTCGTCGAAAGCATCCGCGGCACCCTGGCCGGGGACCGCAAGGCCCTGGAGCGGGTCTACGGCCTGCGCCTGGAAGGCACGCCGGAACGCTGGACCCTCTACCTGCTGCCCAACGACCCGAAGATGGCCGCCCTGGTGTCGCGCATCAGCATCGCCGGCGTCCGGGGCGACGTGCGCAGCATCGAAATCCTCCAGGCCGACGGGGACCGCTCGGTGATGTCCATCGAACGGGCACCCGGATCATGAGCCGCGCCGGCTTCCGCCCCCGGCTGGCCGCCCTCACCCTGTGGCTGGCCTTCGTCGCCGCCTGTCTGGCGGTGATCGCGCGCAGCCATTTCACCGCCGACCTGACCGCCTTCCTGCCCAAGACGCCCTCCGCCGAGCAGCAGGTGCTGGTGGATCAGCTCAAGGACGGCGTAGTCTCGCGCATGATCCTGCTGGGCGTCGAAGGCGCCGACGTGCCCACCCGGGCCGCCCTGTCCCGGGCCCTGGGCGCCGCCCTACGCCAGGACAAGCAATTCTCGGCGGTGGCCAACGGCGAATCGGTGAGCCTGGAACGGGACCGGGAATTGCTCTTCGCCCACCGCTACGCCCTTTCCCCGGCGGTCACCCCGGAACGTTTCACCGCCGCCGGCCTGCATGACGCCATCGCCGAGAGCATCGACCTGCTCGCCTCCCCCGCCGGGCTGCTGCTGAAGAGCCTGCTGCCCCGGGACCCCACCGGCGAGATCGTCGCCCTGCTCTCGGAACTCGATTCCGGCCAGCGCCCCGCCGACAAGGGCGGGGTATGGGCCTCCCGGGACGGCAGGCGGGCCCTGCTGGTGGTGCAGACCCGGGCCGCCGGCTCCGACACCGACGCCCAGGAACAGGCCATCGCCGCCCTGCACAGCGCCTTCGCCGCCGCCCAGGACAAGGTGGCGGCGGACCGCCCCGCCGCCCGGGAAACCCGGCTGGTGATGACCGGCCCCGGCGTGTTCTCGGTGTCGTCCCGGGCCACCATCAAGGACGAAGTGGCCCGCCTGTCCCTGATCAGCACCGCCATCATCGCCACCCTGCTGCTGGTCATCTACCGCTCGGTGCCGGCCCTGGTGCTGGGCCTGCTGCCGGTGGCCTCCGCCGCCCTGGCCGGTGTGGCGGCGGTGAGCCTGGGCTTCGGCCTGGTGCACGGCATCACCCTGGGCTTTGGCACCACCCTGATCGGCGAGGCGGTGGACTACGCCATCTACTTGTTCGTCCAGTCGGAAAAACGCGAGCCCGGCGCCGGGGCCGACGCGGGCTGGGTGAAATCCTTCTGGCCCACCATCCGCCTGGGAGTGCTGACCTCTGCCAGCGGCTTCGCCGCCCTGCTCTTCTCCGGCTTCCCCGGCCTGGCCCAGCTCGGGCTCTACTCCATCGCCGGCCTGCTGGCCGCCGCCCTGATCACCCGCTACGTGCTGCCCCACCTGCTGCCGCGCAACTTCCGCGTCCGCGACGTTACCCCCCTGGGGCTGCGCCTGGGCGGCCTGGTAAGCCGGGCGCCGGCGCTGCGCTGGCCCCTGCTGGCCGTGGCCGTGGCCGCCCTGGTGGTGGTCGGCCAGCACCACGACCATATCTGGAACCGGGAGTTGGGCGTTCTTTCGCCGGTAGCCGAGGCCGACCAGCGGCTCGATGGCGAACTGCGCGCCGACCTGGGCGCCCCGGACGTGCGCTACCTGGTGGTGGTGTCCGCCCGGGACGAGGAGAGCGCCCTGCGCCTGGCCGAGGGCGTCGGCGACCGGCTCAACGGGCTGGTGGATGCCGGCGTGCTGGCCGGTTTCGAGAGCCCGGCCCGCTTCCTGCCCAGCCGCGCCACCCAGAACCACCGCCTGGCCAGCCTGCCCGAGAGCGACGAACTGCGCCGCCGCCTCGCTACCGCCCTTGCCGACCAGCCGCTGCGCGCCGAGCGGCTCGCCCCCTTCATCGCCGACGTGGCTGCCGCCCGCAGCCAGCCCCCCCTGACCCGGGCCGACCTGGAAGGCTCGTCCCTGGCCCTGGCGGTGGATTCCATGCTGGTCCGCCACGCCGAGGCGGATGGCCAGCCCCCCCAGGTCACCGTCCTGCTGCCCCTCAAGGCGCCCCGCGCCGGCGACCAGACCGGCAACGTGGACGTGCCCCGCATCCGCGCCGCCCTGGCCGAGGTGCCGCTGCCGGCGGGCCAGGCCGCCCCCCTGCTGGTGGACATGAAGAACGAGATGCAGGGCCTCTACGCCAACTACCTGCACGAAGCCATCCTGCTTTCCCTGGCCGGGGTCGGGGTGATCGTCGTGCTGCTTGCCGCCACCCTACGTTCGGCCCGCCGCGTTATCCAGGTGCTGCTGCCCCTGGCGGCGGCCGTGGCCATCGTCGCCGCCGGCCTGCTGCTGGCCGGCCAGCAGCTCACCATCCTGCACCTGATCGGCCTGCTGCTGATCGTGGCGGTGGGTTCCAACTACGCCCTGTTCTTCAACCAGGGCACCCTGGCGCCGCGCACCCTGGCCTCCATCGTGCTGGCCAACGTCACCACCGTGGCCGGCTTCGGCGTCCTGGGGCTGTCCAGCGTGCCCATCCTCAAGGCCGTCGGCGCCACGGTGGGCCCCGGCGTGGTGCTGGCCCTGGTCTTTTCGGCCATCCTCGCCCAGCGCAAGGCCGACTGAACCGTGGACGCCCTCTACGTCAGCCCCGGCCATGCGCCATCCCCGGCGCCCCTGCCCCCCGGGGCCGACACCCTGGCCATCCTGCTGCCCGGCGCCTACGGCACCCCGGAGGATTTCCTGCGGGAAGGCTTCGCCGCGGCGGTGGAAGAACGGCGCCTCCCCCTGGACCTGGCCCTGGCCGACGCCCCGGTCAGCCTGTACAGCGACGGCGCCGTGTTCAAGCAATTGCGCGACGACCTGATGCACCCCACCCGCCAGCGCGGCTACCGGCATATCTGGCTGGTGGGCATTTCCCTGGGTGGCCTGGCCAGCCTGGCCTACGCCGCCCGCCACGAAAACGCAGCCGAAGCCGCCCCGGACGGGGTGCTGGCCCTGGCGCCCTACCTGGGCAACCGAGCCATCACCGGCGCCATCGCCGCCGTAGGCGGCGTGGCCGGCTGGACGCCGCCGGCCCTGGGCGAGGACGATGTGGAATTCCAGGTCTGGGCCTGGCTGAAGGGCTATGGCAACCCGGGCGGCCACCGCACCGCCCTGCCGCTCCACCTCGGCTACGGACGGGACGACCGCTTTTCAGCCGGCCACCGCCTGATGGCCGACGCCCTGCCCGCCGAACGGGTGCTCGCCGTGGCCGGCGGCCACGACTGGCCCACCTGGCGGACCCTGTGGCAGGGTCTGCTCGACCGGGATGCCCTGGGCCTGGCCACCCGCCCCGCCCTCGGCGCCGCCGCCTGACAGGCTCCCGGCATGTCCACCACGCCCTTGCCGTCTGCCCCCGTACCGCGCCCCTGGCGCCCCACGCCCCTGGTCCTGTTGAGCCTGGCGCTGCACGCTGCCCTGGGCCTGGCCCTGCTGCTCACCCCCTTCCTCGGCCTGGGCTGGACCTTCTGGGGGTGGGGGCTGGCCCTGTTCGTCCTCGACCACGCCATTCTCTGCGCCACCGGCCTGTGGCCGCGCAGTACCTTGCTGGGGCCCAACCACCGGCGCCTGCCGGCCGCCGCCGCCGCCCGGGGCGAAGTGGCGCTGACCATCGACGACGGCCCCGACCCGGCCGTCACCCCCCGCATCCTGGACCTGCTCGACCGCCACGGCGCCCGGGCCACCTTCTTCTGCATCGGCGACCGGGCTGCGGCCCATCCCGACCTGGTGCGCGCCATCGCCATCCGGGGCCATCGGGTGGAAAACCACAGCCAGGGCCACCCCCTGCGCTTTTCCACCCTGGGGCCCCGGGGCCTCGCCCGGGAAGTCGGCGCCGCCCAGGCCACCCTGGCCGCCCTGGCGGGCAGCTCACCCCGCTTCTTCCGCGCACCGGCCGGCCTGCGCAATCCCTTCCTCGAACCGGTGCTGGCCCGCTGCGGCCTGGAACTGGCGACCTGGACCCGGCGCGGCTTTGACACCCGCTGCGGCGACGCCGCCACCGTGCTCGCCCGCCTGACCCGCAATCTGGCCGCCGGCGACATCCTGCTGCTCCACGACGGCAACGCCGCCCCCGGACCGGACGGGGAACCGGTGGTGCTGGCGGTATTGCCCCGCCTGCTCGACGCCCTTGCTGCCCAGGGCCTGACCCCGGTGACCCTGGATGCAGCCATTCCGGCACAACGGCCCGCCGCCCCTCTTTCTTCTTCCTTCGCCTGAACGCCGCCATGCGCGACGCATTTACCACCCGCCTGATCGACCAGGCCACCCACGCCTTCCGCGCCGCCGGCGCCTTCGCCTGGCACTTTGCCCGGGGCAAGCTCGGCGGAGACCCGGCCTTTGCCGCCCTGCTGCGCGACGGCCTGCTGCCCCGCCCTGCCAGCGGTCTGCGCTTGCTCGACCTGGGCAGCGGCCAGAGCCTGCTCTGCCATTGGCTGCACAGCGCCCGGCAGTGCCACGACAGCGGCGACTGGCCCACCGGCTGGGCGCCGCCCCCCGTTCTCACCGCCTACACCGGGGTCGAACTGATGCCCACCGACGTCACCCGGGCCCTCGCTGCCCTGCACGACCATCCGGTGCCGGCCACAGTGCTCCAGGGGGACATTTGCGTCACCGCGTTTCCGGACAGCGACGCGGTGGTCATCCTGGACGTGCTGCATTACGTCGATTACGCCGCCCAGGACGTGGTACTGCGCCGGGTGCGGGATTGCCTCGCCCCCGGCGGCGCCTTGCTGCTGCGGGTGGGGGATGCCGAGGCGGGCTGGCGCTTCGCGGTGACGAACGCGGTGGATCTTCTCGTCACCTTCGTGCGCGGCCATCGTCTGTCGCGGCTCTACTGCCGCCCCTTGCGGGCCTGGGTCGCCGCCCTGGAAAACCTGGGCTTCGCCGTCGATGTCCGCCCCATGAGCCAGGGCACCCCGTTCGCCAACGTGCTGCTGTCCGCCCGCCGCCCCTGAACCGGGACGGCAGCCGGCCGGTTATCCATCTTTGTTAAAATCCGCCGGTTTGCGCCGACACTACCTGCCGCCGCCCCCTACCCTCCGCCCCCATAGCCCCCTTAGGCCACGACGTCCGTGACTCCCCTGCTCCTTTCCCGCTACACCGCCACCAGTTGCCTGGGCGCCGGCCTGGACGCCACCCTGGACGCCCTGCGCGCCGGGCGCGGCGGCCTGGTGCCCTGCGCCTTCGAGACCATCGACCTGCCCACCGCCATCGGCGAGGTGGCCGGGGTGGACGACGAGCGCCTGCCCGGCCATCTAGCCGCGTGGGACTGCCGCAACAACCGCCTGGCCCAGTTGGGATTCCGGCAGGACGGCTTCGCCGAGGCAGTACACGCGGCCATCGCCCGCCACGGCCGGGAGCGGATCGGGGTGTTCCTCGGCACCAGCACCGCCGGCATCCTGCAGACCGAGCAGGCCTACCGCCGCCGCTACCCTGCCAGCGGCGCCCTGCCCGCCGACTTCATCTACCGCACCACCCACAACACCTACTCGGTGGCCGGCTTCGTGCGCGCCTGGTTCGACCTGGCCGGCCCGGCGGTGGCAGTGTCCTCGGCCTGTTCGTCGAGCGCCAAGGTGTTCGCCTCGGCCCGACGCATGATCGAGGCCGGGCTGATCGATGCGGCCATCGTCGGTGGCGTCGATTCCCTCTGCCTCACCACCCTGTACGGCTTCAACTCCCTGGAATTGCTCTCGCCCCGGCCGGCCCGTCCCTTCGACGCCGACCGGGACGGCATCTCCATCGGCGAAGCCGCCGCCTTCGCCCTGCTCGAACGGGTGCCGGCCGCCCCCGCCGGCAACGACGTGCTGTTGGCGGGCATCGGCGAATCGAGCGACGCCTACCACATGTCGTCCCCCCATCCGGAGGGCCTGGGCGCCCGCCTGGCCATGGAACAGGCCCTGGCCACCTCCGGGCTGGCGGCCGGCGACATCGACTACATCAACCTGCACGGCACCGCCACGCCGAGCAACGACGCCGCCGAGGGCAAGGCCGTGGCCGCCCTGTTCGGCGACCGGGTGCCGGCCAGCTCGACCAAGGGTCACACCGGCCATACCCTGGGGGCCGCCGGCGCCCTGGAAGCGGTGATCGCCGCCCTGGCCCTGACCCACGGCCTGATGCCCGGGGGCGTGAACACCGCCACGCCGGACCCGGCCATCCCCATCGACTACCTGCTGGCCAACCGCAACGCGCCGGTGGCCCGGGTGCTATCCAATTCCTTCGGCTTCGGCGGCACCAACTGCAGCCTGGTCTTCGCCCGGGGAGACGCCCGATGAGCACCCGAGAAACCGCCATGCCCGTCACCCTCACCGCCTACCTGGACGGCATCGGCCTGCTCGGCCCGGGCCTGGCCGACTGGCCCGGCGCCCAGGCCGTTTTGGCCGGTGCCGCAGCCTACGCCCCGGCCCCCGCCGTCCTGCCCGCCCCGGAGGGCCTGCCCCCGGCGGAGCGGCGCCGCACCGGCAAGAGCGTCAAGCTGGCCCTGGCCATCGGCCTCGAAGCCCTGGCCGCCGCCGGCCAGGACCCGGCCCGGATGGCCACCGTGTTCGCCGCCTCCAGCGGCGACGGCGACAACTGCCACGCCCTGTGCGAGGTGCTGGCCTCCGACGACCGCACCGTGTCGCCGACCCGCTTCCACAACTCGGTGCACAACGCCCCGGCCGGCTACTGGGGCATCGCCACCGGCGCCATGGCCACCTCCGACGTGCTCTGCGCCTTAGACGGCAGCTTCGCCGCCGGCCTGCTCGAATCCCTGGCCCACGTGGCGGCGGACGGCACGCCGAACACCCTGATCGCCTACGACGCCCCCTACCCCGAGCCCCTGCAAGGCGCCCGGCCGATCGCCGGCTGCTTCGGCGTGGCCCTGGTGCTCGCCCCGGCGCCCGGCCCCCGCACCCTGGCCCGCATCGGCGTCGCCCTGACCGGCGAGGCCGCCCAGGCCATGGCCCAGCCCGAGCTGGAAGCGCTCCGCACCGGCATTCCCGCCGCCCGCAGCCTGCCCCTCCTGGAACTCCTGGCCCGGGGCCAGGCCGGCCGGGCGGTGATCGAGTACCTGGCCCCCGTCCAGCTGGCGGTGACCGTGGAACCCTACGTCGGCGGCACGCCATGCTGACCCGGGACGAGATCGCCGCGCGCATCCCCCACCAGGGCGCCATGTGCCTACTCGCCCGGGTCGATGCCTGGGACGGGGAGTCGATCCGCGCTACCGCCACCAGCCACCGGGACCCGGCCAACCCGCTGCGCGCCGACGGGCGCCTGGGGGCAGCCAACGCCATCGAATACGCCGCCCAGGCAATGGCCGTACACGGCGCTCTGCTGGCCGGGGCGGGCGACCGAGCCGAGCGCCCCCGGGCCGGCTACCTGACCAGCGTACGCAGCGTGACCCTCGACGTGGCCCGCCTGGACGATCTGACCGGCGACCTGGAGATTCGCGCCGAGCGCATCTCCGGCGACGGCAACAACGTGCTCTACGCCTTCACCGTTGCCGCCGGCGCCACCGCGGTGGCCAGCGGCCGGGCCGCCGTGGTGCTCGACAGCGGCGCCCTGACTTCTTGATCGGAAAACAGCCATGAAACGAGCCCTCGTCACCGGCGGCAGCGGCGGCATCGGCGCCGCCATCTGCCGCCGCCTCGCCCGGGACGGCTACCACGTGGTCATCCACGCCAACCGCAATCGGGATCGTGCCGACGCTCTGGCCGGCGAGATCGCGGCGGCCGGCGGCAGCGCCGGCGTGCTGGTGTTCGACGTCACCGACGGCGCCGCCACCCGGGCGGCCCTGGAGGCCCTGTGCGACGAGGCCCCCATCCAGGTGCTGGTGAACAACGCCGGCATCCACGCCGACGCGCCCTTTCCCGGCCTGTCCGAAGCCCAGTGGCACGACGTCATCGACGTCTCGCTGAACGGTTTCTTCCACGTCACCCAGGCGGTGCTGATGCCGATGATCCGCACCCGCTGGGGACGCATCGTCAACATTTCGTCGGTGGCCGCCCTGAGCGGCAACCGGGGCCAGGTGAACTATTCGGCAGCCAAGGGTGCGCTGCACTCGGCCACCAAATCCCTGGCCCTGGAAGTGGCCAGCCGGGGCATCACGGTCAACGCCGTGGCGCCGGGCATCATCGCCACCGAGATGAGCGAGGCCGCCTTCGACGCCGAGACGGTGGCCCGCATGGTGCCGATGAAGCGCGAGGGCCGGCCCGAGGAAGTGGCCGACCTGGTGGGTTTCCTCTGCTCCGACCAAGCCGCTTACATCAGCGGCCAGATCGTTTCCATCAACGGCGGAATGCTCTGAAAGGAGCGCTGACATGAGCGCAGCAGCCGGCGCGGTGCACCAGGTAGCGGTCCACAAGACGGAACTGCTGCTCTTCTTCACCCTGATCCAGTTGGCGGTGATCGTCCTGGCCGGCCGGCTGGGCGGCGCCCTGGCGCTGCGCTTCGGCCAGTCGGCGGCCGTGGGCGAGATCATCGTCGGCATCCTGCTCGGCCCGTCCCTGTTCGGTTGGCTGGCCCCGGATCTGTTCGCCTATGTGTTCCGCTCGTCGGCGCCGGAGCCAATGCAGATCCTGTCCCAGATCGGCCTGCTGCTCTTGATGTTCCAGATCGGCCTGGAGTTCGACTTCGGCCATCTCACCGAAAAGCGCAACCGCACCGCCGTCACCCGGGTGGCCGCCGCCGGACTGCTGCTGCCCTTCGCCCTGGGCGCCGGCTTCGGTTACGTGGCCGCGCCGATCCTCAACCCCGGGGCCAACGCCCTGGCCTCGGCGCTATTCATCGGCACCGCCTTTTCGATCACCGCCCTACCCATCCTGGGCCGGATCATGATCGAGTTCGACCTGACCCGCACGCCCCTGGGCGTCATCGCCATTGCCGCCGCCGCCATCAACGACGTGGTCGGCTGGCTGCTGCTGGCCCTGGTCACCACCCTCACGGTGGCCGATTTCAGCGGCCCGGACTTCGCCCTCAAGGTGCTGCTGGTGGCGCTGTTCTTCGCCGCCAGCTGGTTCGCCGTGCGCCCGGCGCTGAAGGCGGTGATCCGCTGGACCCAGCGCCAGGAGAGCCAGGGCTTCCGCCTCAACAACAACCTGCTCGGCATCGTCATCGCGGCGATCTTCATCGCCGGCATGACCACCTTCCAGCTCGGCATCTTCGCCATTTTCGGCGGTTTCATGATGGGCGTGATCCTGCATGACGAGCACGGCCTGGTGGCGGCCTGGAAGGAACGCATCGGCCACTTCGTCACCGTCTTCTTCCTGCCCATCTTCTTCACCTATACCGGGCTGCGTACCAACGTCGGCGGCCTGGACAGCCTGGCCGCCTGGGGCTGGTGCGCCCTGATCATCGCCTTGGCCACCGTCGGCAAGTTCGGCGGCTCCTACCTGGCAGCCCGCTCCTGCGGCCTCAACCACCACGAGGCCAGCGTGCTCGGCATCATGATGAACACCCGGGCCCTGATGGAGTTAATCGTCATCAACGTCGGCTACGACCTGGGGGTGATCTCCCAGCAGACCTTCACCATGCTGGTGTTGATGGCCATTGTCAGCACCGTGGTCACCACCCCGGGGCTGCGCCTGTGGCTGCCCCGGATCGGCCTGGCGGTGCCCGGAAAGCCGGCCCGGGCCTGACTCGGCGGCATACGTGCCCGGGACTCGGGAACAACACCGGAGAACGCCTATCGGCGCCATAGCCGGTTTTCCCCTTCCCCTCCCTTTTCTTTTTCGCTAGCATCCGTTTTCGTTGATTCAGCATTCTGGCGGCCCCCCGGAGCCCTGCTCCGCTCCACTTTTCCATCCGGTCGCCTCTCTTCCCCCTCCCGAGGCAAACGTTTCATGAGCGAACACATCCACTACGTCTCCGACGATTCCTTCGACGCCGAAGTGCTCCAGTCCCAGCAGCCTGTGCTGGTGGACTACTGGGCCGAATGGTGCGGCCCCTGCAAGATGATCGCCCCGATCCTCGACGAAGTCGCCAAGGAATATGCCGGCAAGCTGAAAGTGGCCAAGGTCAACATCGACGAGAATCAGGCCACCCCCGCCAAGTACGGCATCCGCGGCATCCCCACCCTGATGATCTTCAAGAACGGCAACGTCGAAGCCACCAAGGTCGGCGCCCTGTCCAAGTCGCAACTCACCGCGTTCATTGACAGCACCCTGTAAAGCCGCTACGCTGCAACGCAATGACAGTCCGGCAGTGATTCTTGCCCGCCGGACTGTCCAGAAGACCGAAAAGCAATTCGCCCCAAAGTAGTCCGCGCCAACCGCGCCGTCGCACCGCCACCAGCGCGGCACCGCGACCCGGGCCCCAGCAGCCGCTCTCGTGGCGCTGCCGAAGCACCGCCGGCCACCCCGGCCTGCCTCAATCCTCCTGAAATTTTCGGCTTTTCCCCACCTCCGATCTTTTCCGGCGCTCCGCGCCCCACCGGTTCCGTTACGATTCCGCCCGATTCTGGCTGCCTCTAACCTTTCTGGCCCCTCCGGCAATCCTGCGTCCGTCACCCACGCCTGATCCCAGGCCGCGACCGCCCAACGGTCCGCCCCGCCTGCCAGCGCTCCGCCCGATCGACCGTCCGCCGGCCCTTCCCGCTCCCTTTCCAACCTTATGCACCTCTCCGAACTCAAAGCGCTCCATGTGAGCCAGCTCCTCGAAATGGCCGCCGGCTACGGCATCGAAGGCGCCAACCGGCTGCGCAAACAGGAACTGATCTTTGCCCTGCTGCGCCACCAGGCCAAGAAGGGCGAGAGCATCTTCGGCGACGGCTGTCTGGAAGTCCTGCCCGACGGCTTCGGCTTCCTGCGCTCCCCGGACATCTCCTACCTGGCCGGCACCGACGACATCTACGTCTCCCCGTCCCAGATCCGCCGCTTCAACCTGCACTCGGGCGACTCCATCGAGGGCGAGATCCGCACCCCCAAGGACGGCGAGCGCTACTTCGCCCTGGTCAAGGTGGACAAGATCAACGGCGAGGACCCGGCGGTCTGCAAGAGCAAAATCCTCTTCGAGAACCTGACCCCGCTCCATCCCAACAAGATGCTGCGGCTGGAGCGGGAAAACCGCTCCGACGAGAACATCACCAGCCGGGTGATCGACATGATCGCCCCCATCGGCAAGGGCCAGCGCGGCCTGCTGGTGGCGCCGCCCAAGTCGGGCAAGACGGTGATGCTGCAAAACATCGCCCACGCCATCACCGCCAACCATCCGGACGTGCAACTGATCGTGCTGCTCATCGACGAGCGTCCCGAGGAAGTGACCGAGATGCAGCGTACCGTACGCGGCGAGGTGGTGGCCTCCACCTTCGACGAGCCGGCCACCCGCCACGTCCAGGTCGCCGAGATGGTGATCGAGAAGGCCAAGCGCCTGGTCGAGCATAAGAAAGACGTGGTCATCCTGCTCGATTCCATCACCCGCCTGGCCCGGGCCTACAACACCGTGGTGCCGACCTCCGGCAAGGTGCTCACCGGCGGCGTGGACGCCAACGCCCTGCAAAAGCCCAAGCGCTTCTTCGGCGCCGCCCGCAACATCGAGGAAGGCGGCTCCCTGACCATCATCGCCACCGCCCTGATCGACACCGGCTCGCGCATGGACGAGGTGATCTACGAAGAATTCAAGGGCACCGGCAACATGGAAGTGCACCTGGACCGGCGCATGGCCGAAAAGCGCATCTACCCGGCCATCAACCTCAACCGCTCCGGCACCCGCCGCGAAGAACTGCTGCTCAAGCAGGACGTGCTGCAAAAGGTGTGGATCCTGCGCAAGGTCCTCTACAACATGGACGACCTGGAAGCCATGGACTTCCTGCTCGGCAAGATCAAGCAGACCAAGAATAACGACGAGTTCTTCGACGCCATGCGGCGCTGACCATCGATCCGCAAGCCCTGAATTTGCTTGTTTTTTCCCGGTCGTTCCGCCATAATCTTCGTTTTTCATTGGCCGGCCAAAACCGCCGACCACGCATGAAAGGATTCAAAATGAAAGCCGGTATCCACCCCGAATACAACGACGTGCAAGTGACCTGCTCCTGCGGCAACACTTTCACCACCAAGTCCACCATGAGCAAGCCCCTGCACGTGGAAGTCTGCTCCTCCTGCCACCCGTTCTACACCGGCAAGCAGAAGATCGTGGACACCGCTGGCCGCGTCGAGAAGTTCAACCAGAAGTTCGGTGGCCTGCGCCGCTCCGCCTAAGGGCGAGATCGCCGGCGTTCGCCCGGCCCGATCGCAAAAAGGCAGCCCGCGGGCTGCCTTTTTTGTTGCCCTGGCGTCGTTGCCACAGCTTCGGCCCATGCCTGCACGGATCAGGCCGACCCCGCACCATCGCCCACTGGACTGTCCGGCGCCCCGGTCCGCCAGCGCCGGCGCCTCCGTTTCCCGCCGTCATTTTTTCCGCCGGGCGGCTGCGAACCCGTAAAATCCCTTCCCTTCCGGACTCACCGTTCCCAGGATGCCGCAACGCCCCTACCTGCCCCTGCCCTGGCCCGCCCTGCTGCTCCTGGCAGCCCTGTTCCTCGTCACCGGCCTGGTGGGCCCCGCCCCCTGGAAGGGCGAGGACGCCATCCACCTGGGTGTCGCCTGGGAATTCACCCAGGGCGCGCCCTGGTACGCCCCCCGGCTGGCCGACACGGCCTTCAACGAAGCCCCTCTCTACCACTGGGTCGCCGCCCTGGCGGGCAGCCTGCTCGCGCCGTTCACCGCTTTCCACAACGGCGTACGCCTGACCAACCTGCTTTGGCTCGGCCTCACCCTGGCCTGCCTCGCCATGCTGGCCCGGCGCACCCGGGACAAGGAGGCGGAGCGGGTCACGCCTTATCTGCTGCTGGGCGGCATCGGCCTGGTGGTGCATGGTCACGAGGCCCAGCCGCAACTGGCGGTGATGGCTGCCCAGGCCCTGGGCCTATGGGCCGCCGCCCTGCTCATCGACAAACCTTGGCGCGGCCTCGCCCCGGGTGGCCTGGCCTTGGGCGGCGCCTACCTGGCCGGCGGCCTGCAAGGCACCCTGCCGGTGGCCCTGCTGCTGGCTGCCGCTCCCCTTTTTCCCCCGCCGCGCCCCCACGTACCGGCCTGGCTCGCCGAAACCCAGCCGGCCCCCAAGACTTCCCGCCTGCCCGCCCTGGCCGCCCTGCTCACAGCCCTGGCCCTGGGCGCGGGCCTGGCCGCCCTGTGGCTCGCCCCCCTGGCCGAATACGCGCCGAACCGTTTTTCTGCCTGGCAGGCCGCCGATCTGGCCAGCCTCAACGACGGCGGCGGCCCGCGCCATCTGCTCGACCTGTTGGCCCTGCTCGCCTGGTTCGCCTGGGTGCCCTTGCCCCTGGCGGGCTGGACCCTGTGGCGCCGCCGCCATGCCCTGGCCAGTCCGGTCGTTGCCTTGCCCCTGGTGCTGCTCGTCGGCAACCTGCTGGTCCATGCCTGGGCCGCCACCCAGGCCCCTGACGCCCTGATTTTCTACGTCCCCCTCACTGCCCTGGCCGCCCTGGAGGCCACCCGGCTGCGCAAGGGGGCTGCGGCGGCCTATTCCTGGTTCGCGGTGATCACCTTCACCCTGGCCGCCGCCTACATCTGGCTCGGCTGGACCGCCATGGTGGTCCAGTGGCCCGAACCCCTGGTGCGCACCCTGCACCGCCTCACCCCCGGATTCACCGCCGAAGTCTCATGGTCCGGCTTGGCGCTGGCCCTGGCGGTAACGGCGATGTGGGGCTGGTTGCTGTACCGGGCCTCCCAGATACGCACCACCGCCGAGCGTTCCCTGTTCCGCGGCCCGACCCATTGGCTGGCCGGCCTGACCCTGGTGTGGGTGCTGCTGGTGGCCCTGTGGCTGCCCTGGCTCGAATACGGTCGGGGCTACGATGGCACCTTTGCCGCCATGCGCCAGGCCATGCCTGCGGACGCTGCCCCGGCCTGCGTCTCGGTGCGCCTGCCGCCCACGCTCAAGGCCCTGGTGCGCTACGAGACAGGCTGGACGGTGAAGAGCGAGCGGCGCGGCCGGGAAAGCTGCGACTGGCTGCTGATCCAGACCGCCCCCGGCGAAGAACGCAGCCAGCCCGGCTGGGAACGGGTCTGGGAAGGCCACCGCCCGGGCGAGCGCAGCGAACGTCTGCGCCTGTTCCGGCGCGACTGACCACGGCCGACCGCTCCTTGCCTAACTAACCGCAGACAGCAATGAAAACGCCCGGCCGGGAAACCCCGCCGGGCGTTTTGCTTTTGCTCGATCCAAGTGCGGCCTGAATGCCTCGCTTGACCGCGCTATAGGCGTCGTGGTGTCGCTACGCCAGCCCCAACGTCTTACTTGAAGAAATTGGTCCGGTAGTAGCGCAACTCGTCGATGGACTCCAGGATGTCGGAGAGGGCCGTGTGGGCGCCCTTCTTCTTCAGTCCGGCGAACACTTCGGGGCGCCAGCGCCGGCACAGTTCCTTGACGGTGGACACGTCCAGGTTGCGGTAGTGGAACCAGGCTTCCAGGGTCGGCATGTAGCGGGCCATGAAGCGCCGGTCCTGGCCGATGGAGTTGCCGCACATCGGCGTCACCCGCTTGTCCACGTACTGCTGCATGAAGGCCAGCGCCTGGGCCTCGACAGCAGCCTCGTCGGTGGTCGAAGCCTTGATCCGGGCGATCAGGCCCGATTCGCCATGGGTCTTCTGGTTCCAGTCGTCCATGCCGGCCAGCACGGCCTCGGGCTGGTGCACCGCCCACACCGGCGACTGGGCCACCACTTCCAGGTCGGAAGTGGTTACTACCATGGCCAGTTCGAGAATGCGGTCCCGGTCCGGCTCCAGGCCGGTCATCTCCATGTCCAGCCAGACGAGGTGGTTGGGGTCCTGTGCCATAATCCTTCGAACTCCAAAAAGCGCCATTGTGTCACAGCAACAGGCGCTCCCGCCCTTCCTCCCCGTCTTCTCCGTCTTCCATTCCCCCCGTGACCGCCTCCGCCTTCACCGCCCTCTTTCTCGCCCTGCTCGGCCTGTCCCTGGCCGTGCGCGTCTGGCTGGCTCTGCGCCAGATCCGTTCCGTGGCCGCTCACCGGGGCGCCGTGCCCGAGCGCTTCGCCGACCGGGTGACCCTGGCCGCCCACCAGAAGGCCGCCGACTACACCGCCGTGCGCACCCGCTTCGGCCTGCTCGGCCTGGCGGTGGAAACCGCCGTGCTGCTGGCCCTCACCCTGGGCGGCGGCATCGCCGCGCTGCACGGCTTCTGGCAGGGAGCGATCGGTTCCGAAACCAGCCCGATCCTGTACGGCCTGGCCCTGATCCTGTCGGTGATGGCCGTCTCCGGCGTGGTGGAAATCCCCCTGGGCCTGTACCGCCAGTTCGTCATCGAGGAACGCTTCGGCTTCAACCGCATGACCCTGGGCCTGTACGTGGCCGACGCCCTCAAGGGCGCCCTGCTCGGCCTGCTCATCGGCGCCCCGGTGCTGGCCGCCGTGCTGTGGCTGATGGGCCGCATGGGCGAGTTGTGGTGGCTGTGGGTATGGGCCTTCTGGTGCGGCTTCAACCTGTTGCTGCTGTTCGTCTACCCGACCTGGATCGCCCCCCTGTTCAACAAGTTCGCCCCGCTCCAGGACGGCGAGTTGAAGGGCCGCATCGAGGCCCTGCTGGCGCGCTGCGGCTTTGCTGCCTCGGGCCTGTTCGTCATGGACGGCTCCAAGCGCAGCGCCCACGGCAACGCCTACTTCACCGGCTTTGGCCGCAACAAGCGCATCGTCTTCTTCGACACCCTGATCGAGCGCCTCTCCCCGGCCGAGATCGAGGCCGTGCTGGCCCACGAGTTGGGCCACTTCAAGCGCCGTCATATCGCCAAACGCATCGGCCTGACCTTCGCCCTGTCCCTGGGCTTCCTGTGGCTGCTCGGCCAGTTGATCGAGGCCCCCTGGTTCTTCGACGGCCTCGGGGTGCCCGTCGCCAACACGGCCCTGGCCCTGACCCTGTTCTTCCTGGCGGTGCCGGTGTTCACCTTTCCGTTCACCCCACTCTCCAGCCTGCTGTCGCGCCGCCACGAGTACGAGGCCGACGACTACGCCGCCGAGCACGCCTCTGCCGCCGATCTGGTGCGGGCCCTGGTCAAGCTCTACGAGGACAACGCCGCGACCCTGACCCCGGACCCGTTGCACTCGCTCTTCTACGATTCCCATCCCCCCGCTGCCCTGCGCGTGGCGCACCTGCAAGGCGGCTAGGCCACTCATCCGAACCCCGCGCCAGATAAGGAGTTCCAGGCACCATGACTGCAAAGCGAACAACCACGCGGCTTTCCACGGTAGTCCTGCTGGGAGCCTTATCTGGCGCGGCCTTCCAGGCACCGGCCCTGGCCGATCCCATCGACCATGCCGATCCCAAGCACGGCAAGCAGCTCCACGACGCCGCCTGCACGAGCTGCCACAAGCGCATGTACGGCGGCGACGCCGGCGCCATCTACACCCAGCCCGGGCGGATGATCTCGGACCGCACCGAACTGCTGCAACGGGTCGCCCTGTGCGTCTCGCGCAACCACCTGGGCTGGTTCCCGGACGACGAGGCCGACGTGGCCCGTTACCTGAACGACACCTACTACCACTTCCCGCGCTGACCCCGCCTCCGCGGCCATACCTCTGGAGCCCGCCATGAGCAGTCTCAGTCTTTCGCCCGCCGGCCGTCCCGCCCTGCCCAGCCTGGCCGAACTGGTGGACACGCCCTGCGCCCCCCTGCGCGGCCCGGCCCACCGTCTCGACCCGGCCAGCGTCGCCAGCCTGCTGCAACTCCTGCCCGGCTGGCGCCTGGAGGACGGCGCCATCGTCGCCAGCCTGCGCTTTCCCGACTTCGCCGCCGCCCTCTCCGCCGCCAACCACATCGGCGCCCTGGCCGAAGCCCAGAACCATCACCCGGACCTGACCGTGGGCTGGGGCCGGCTGACCGTGCGCTTTTCCACCCACGACGTGGGCGGCCTGTCGATCAACGACTTCCGCGCCGCCGCCAAGGTGGCCCGCCTGCTCGCCGCCGCCGGGTAAACTGGCGGGCGCCGCGCCCGGCCTGCGCCGCCGGCGCGCGCATTCCACATTCCACTTTTCCATCTCCATTCTTCTTCCCGCCCCGCTCACTTCATGGCCGGTCCTGCCCGCAACGCTCCCAACTCCCGCAACCGCTCCCCCGCTTCCGGCAAGAACGCCGCGGCCCTGCTGCCCGGCACCGTGGTGGCCGCCTTCGGCCGCCAGTACCAGGTCCGCCTCGACGACGACGGCCAGCCCCTGCTCTGCTTCCCCCGGGGCAAGAAGAGCGAGATCGCCTGCGGCGACCGGGTGCTGGTGGAGCGCAGCGCCCCGGACCAGGGGGTGATCGAAGCCGTGGCGCCCCGGGATTCCCTGCTCTACCGCAGCAACGAATTCCGCCAGAAGCTGATCGCCGCCAACGTCACCCAGATCGCCATCGTGGTGGCCACCGAGCCCTCGTTCTACGACGACCTGGTGACCCGCTGCCTGGTGGCCGCCGAGGACCAGGAAATCCGCGCCCTGATCGTGCTCAACAAGTGCGACCTGGCCGACCGCCTGGCCGACGCCCGGGCCCGGCTGGCGCCCCTGGCCGCCCTCGGCTACCCGGTGATCGAGCTGTCCGCCCTGGAAGGAGCCGGGCTGGACGAGCTGCGCGCCCGCCTGGCCGGCCAGGTGACGGTGCTGGTGGGCCAGTCCGGCATGGGCAAGAGCACCCTCACCAACGCCCTGGTACCCGAGGCCCAGGCCGCCACCCGGGAGATTTCCGAGGCCCTGGACTCGGGCAAGCACACCACCACCCACGCCCGCCTCTACCCCCTGCCGGACGACCCGGAGGGCGGCGCCCTGATCGATTCCCCGGGCCTCCAGGACTTCGGCCTGCACCACCTGGGCAAGGGCGCCCTGGAATACGCCTTCCCCGAATTCCGCCCCCTGCTCGGCCAATGCCGCTTCCGCGACTGCCGCCACGACCAGGAGCCCGGCTGCGTCCTCCAGGCCGCCCTGGCCGCCGGCCAGCTTGACCCGCGCCGCTTCGCCACCTTCCGCCAACTGCTGGCCGGGGCCGAGGCGTAACGGGCAGGCGCCGCCCCACCTTTCCGCACTCCGTCGCTCCGGCCTACCGCTTTGGCCCACCGCTTTGGCCCACCATTCCGAGGTGCCCATGCCGACCCCGCCCCGCCGCCTGGCCCCCCGCCCAGCCCCCGTTAACGGCCGCCCGCGTCTTGCCCTCGCCCTCGGCTTGATCCTGGCTGGCGCCGCCTTCCTCGCCCAACCCCGGGATGCCGCCGCCCAGGGCGCCCTGGTGCCCCCCCTGCTCAAGGGCAAGGCCCCGGCCGCCGCCAAGGCGGAAACCAAAGCGGAGGCGCCGCCGGACGACGACGAACTGGCGGCCGTGGAAAAGGCCCTCGCCCAAGCCCACCAGGCACGGAACCAGCCTCCGGCAGGGGCTCTCCAGGCCAACGCCGAGGAACGCCTGGAACACCAGTACCTGATCGCCCAGCTGGCTCGCAGCCTGGAACGGCAGCGCGACACCTTGCAGAAACTGCGCCGGGTGCAAGGGCAGACCGCCGACCAGGAAACCCAGTCCAAGAACTGGAAGGGCTTCGACACGCCGCCCCCCTATTCGGCCCTGCTCGCCGACCAGTTGCGCGACAGCCGCGACAACGCCCAGGCCCAGGCCCGGGCCGCCGAGGTGCGCCAGACCCTGCTGCGCGACGAACAGGCCGCCGCCGCCGAAAAATACAAGGCCGCCCAGGTGCAGCTGCGCCAGCTCGACGAAAAGCAGGCCGCCACGGTCAAGGGCGCACCGCCGGACCCGGCCCGCCAGCTCCAGCACGCCCTGGCCGAGCTGCGCAGCAAACTGGCTGCCCAGGATGCCGCCGAGGCGGACGCGGCGATGCGCCTGGCCAGCGCCGAGGTCAGCCAGTACCGGTCCCAGGCCGCCTTCACCGCCAAGCAGTTGGACGCCATGCGCGGCAAGGTGGTCTTTTCCCAGGCCGATCTGGACACGGTGCTGGCCGAACTGGACAAGGAGCACGCCGTCCAGGAGGCGGAACTGGCCCGCCAGCGCCAGCGCAACGCCAACGCCCAGCGCGCCCTGGACGACGCCGAAAAGGCCCTGCTACGTGCCCGGGAACGCCCGGCGCCCCCCGGCGGTGCCGCCGCCCAGGCCCATAACGCCACGCTGGCGGCCCTGGCCCAGACCGCCTCCCTGCGCCGCATCCAGCTCGACAACGCCCACCTGGCCTACGACACCCTGCAAAGCATGATCAGCATCCGCAGCCAGGAGCGCCAGGCCTGGCAGTACCGTTGGATGCTGATGAACGGCCGGGACGCGGCCAAGCTGCGGGAGACCTCCCAGAGCTTCACCCAGGTATTGGAGCGCATCGATTCCTGGATTCGCTACCTGAACGGCGAGATCGACCTGGCCATCGGCCAGGCCAACGACTACCAGCGCCGCCTGCGCGCCACCGCCGTGCCCGGGGAAGAGGCCAGCCTGCGCGAATTCCAACGCGCCTACCAGGCCCGGGCCGACATCTACCGGGAAGCCCTCCAGGTGGTCAGCAACCTGCAACGCACCCTGCGCCAGTGGCAGCAGGAGTTCGACGCCAGCCGGGGCGAGCTGTCCCTGGCCGACCGCACCCGGGGCTGGGCCACCACCCTGGGCAACTACGCCCGTCTGCTGTGGAACTTCGAGCTGTTCACCGCCGAGGACACCCTGGAGGTGGACGGCCGCCAGATCAAGGCCACCCGCAGCGTCACCGTCGGCAAGAGCATCGGCGCGGTGCTGCTGCTGGTGCTCGGCTACGTGGTCAGCGCCTGGCTGGTGCGGCGCCTGCGCCGGCTGGCGGTGGAGCGCTTCGGGGTGCAGCCCGCCCTGGCCAAGATTCTCAGCCGCTGGGGCCACTTCATCCTGCTCGCCGTGCTGTTCGTCATTTCGCTCGACCTGGTGAAGATTCCCCTCACCGTATTCGCCTTCCTCGGCGGCGCGTTGGCCATCGGCTTCGGCTTCGGCGCCCAGAACCTGCTCAAGAACCTGATGAGCGGCATCATGCTGCTGATCGAGCGTCCCCTGCGGGTCGGCGACCTGGTGGAAGTGGGCAACGTGGTCGGCACCGTCACCAACATCAGCATCCGCTCGTCCATCGTGCGCAACGGCGACGGCATCGAGATTCTCATCCCCAATTCCAGCTTCCTGGAAAGCAACGTCATCAACTGGACCTACAGCAACGCCCGGGTGCGCCGTTCCATCAAGGTGGGCGTCGATTACGGCGCCTCGGCCCGGCAGGTGTCCGAGGTGCTGCTCGGCGTGGCCGCCCGCCACGGCCAGGTGCTCAAGGAACCGGCGCCCCGGGTGCTGCTCGAAGACTTCGGCGCCGACGCCCTGATGTTCAACCTGGAATACTGGATCGACTACGCTCAAGGCGCCGACGGCCGCCAGATCGGCAGCGACCTGCGCTTCATGATCGAGCGGGCCTTCGCCGACGCCGGCATCGGCATCCCCTTCCCGCAGCGGGTGGTGCATATCCAGGCGGCCCCAACCGTCCAGGAGAATGGCGCCGACACGGCCACCGCGCCGATGGCCGGCACCGCACCTTCCTCCCCGGCCGCGCCGGAGAAGCCCACGCCCCCCCGCGCCTGACCTCGCCCGGCGCTCCCCGATGTTTCACGGCAGCGCCGGGCGCGGCCAATGCAGAAAAGCGCCGTCGCCCCAAGCCGGCCAAGGCGCATTCCCGTTGCCCTGCCGGCAGGGTTGCGCCTGCCGGCGTCATGTTCGCTGCCACCCCGCCAGGCGGGACGCGGTCGTGCACGGTTACCAGACCGCGACAAATCCCTACCGGCAACCCACCTGTTCGTCCTAGACAAAATTATTTTTTCGGTAGAATTTCGGTAAAAATTTAGTTTTATCTAAGACAAATACGCAACAACCGCAATGCAGCAGTAAAATAGGCCTCGCCCGCGCATCGAGCAGCCCCTTCGGATGCCCGGCGCGCAATTTTCGGCCCCGCATCCAGACGAAAGACAGCCCCCATGTTCGGTTTCACTTCCGCCCTCAAGCAGCAGCTCGCTGCCAGCGAAGCCGCACGGCTCCCCCTGCAGAGCCTGGTCGATGCGCTGCACCGCACCGTGGCGATGATCGAATTTTCCCCCGACGGCACCATCCTGGAAGCCAATGACAACTTCTGCTTGGTGATGGGCTACCGGCGGGACGAAATCGTCGGCCAGCACCACCGCATCTTCTGCACGGCGGAACTGGCCGGGTCGGCCGAATACGGCCGTTTCTGGGAGCAGCTGCGTCGCGGCGAGGCCTTCAGCGGCAAATTCGAGCGCCAGCGCAAGGACGGCAGCGCGGTCTGGCTCGAAGCCACCTACTTCCCCGTGCGGGATGCCGGCGGCGCGATCAGCCGCATCGTCAAGATCGCCAACGACATCACCGCGCGCATCGTCGAGGCGACCCACACCCGCAATCTGGTGAGCGCCCTGGACCGCTCCATGGCGGTGATCGAGTTCGACGTGGACGGCATCATCCAGGGGGCCAACGACAATTTCCTCGCCACCCTGGGCTATCGCCTGGAGGAAATCCGGGGCCGGCACCACCGCATGTTCTGTACGCCGGAATTTGTCGATAGCCCGGCCTACCAGGACATGTGGCACCAGCTTGCCCGGGGCGAGTTCTTTGCCGGGGAATGCGAGCGGGTGCACAAAAACGGCCAGAGCATCTGGCTCGAAGCCACCTACAACCCGATCCAGGACGATTCGGGCAAGATCTACCGGGTGATCAAGGTCGCCACCGACATTACCGAGCGGGTGCTGCGCCATCGGGCCGGGCAGCGCGGCGTGCGCACGGCCTACGAGGTGTCCCGGGAAACCGAACAGCTCTCGGCCGACGGCGAGCGCATCATTCTCCAGGCCATCGACAAGATGCGCGGCCTGGCCAGTCAGGTGGGGGAATCGTCGCGCCAGGTGGAAAGCCTGGGGGCGCAAACCAGCCAGATCACCTCGATCGTCAACACCATCAAGGAAATCGCCGACCAGACCAACCTGCTGGCCTTGAACGCCGCCATTGAGGCGGCCCGGGCCGGCGAGGCCGGCCGCGGCTTCGCCGTGGTGGCCGACGAGGTGCGCAAGCTGGCTGAACGGACCGCCCGATCCACGACCGAAATTTCGACCATGATCAGCACCATCCAGCAGGAAAGCCACGCCGTGATCGACGGCATGGCCGCCAGCCTGAGCGAGGTGGAGGCCGGCGTGGCACACGCCAACGAGGCGGGCACCGCCATCAACCAGATCCGCCAGGGCGCCCGCAACGTGGTCGAAGTGGTGGAAAAGCTCTCCGAGACCGTGCGCCGCACCTGATCCGGCGCAATCCTCCGGCCCCATGCCCGTTATTCGGGAAGGGGCCGAAAAGCCCAATCCGGCCCCCGACGGGGCCGGCGCCATGCCGATCCCTTGCCCTGGCCCTGAGCGCCCGAACGGCGCCAGGGCAAGACAGCGGCCCGCTTGCCGGGCCGCGTCCAAGGGGTCAGGGCCGTGGTGGCGGCGCCTCGGCCGGGCAGGTGGCCGGATCGCTGGCATAGGCGGCCAGGCCCTGGCGGCCCAGCCGCTCCAGGTAGCAGCCGTAGCGCTCCCCCCAGGCGTAGGCCCGGTCATCGGCCAACAGGCCGGGCAGGTTGGTCAGGTCCAGTTCGGCCACCTTCAGCACGGTGCTGCCGGTGGCGCGCAGCAAGCCTTCCACCAGCAGCATGTCCGACAGCAGGTAGGCGGCGTAGCGGGGCTGGCTGCCGACCCGGTCGGCGGTTTCGGCCAAGGTCAGGCCGGCGAGCCGGTCGATGGCGGCGCTCAGGCTGGCGAGCGACAGCGTGCCGAGTGTGGAACCTGCCGCCGCCTCATCCTTTTTCCCTGCGGCCCCTTGCAGCCGCTCCAGCGCGGGCAGCACGCCCCGGGTGACGGGACGGCTGATGGCCGTCAGGGTCACCGAACCGCCCAGGGCCTGGGCGGCGGGGCGCAGTTTCTCGCCCAGCCAGTTGCGTACGGCGGCGAGCTGTTCCGGGGCCAGGGGTTGCAGGACGCAGGGAGCATCGGAGCTGCGGCGGATCACCTGGCAGAGCTGGCGGTGCCAGACCTTCTGGCCCAAGTTGTCGCCGAAGGAGGTGTGGGCTCCGGCGATTTGCAGGCTGCCGCCGCCGATGTCGAGCACGTGGCTGGTGGTCAGCGCCTCGCCCAGCGCCTGCCGGGCGGCGAAGTAGCCGTAGGCCCCCTCGACGGTCTGGGGGATGACCAGGAGCGGCACGCCGCTCTTGGCGCGGATCGTCGCCAGGGTGGCCGCCAGGGCGGCCGGGTCCCGGGACAGGGCCAGGCGCCAGGCGGAAAAGCCGCCGGCGACGCGCCGGCAGCCGGGGTCGAAGCCGGCCTGGGCGGGCAGGCCGGAGGTGGCGAAAAGGGCCGCCACGGTGGCCGGCACGGTGTCGTCCAGGCTGCGGCCGGCCATCAGCGGGGCCAGGTAGTCGATGTCCGCCCGGGGCACGGCGGCGCTGCCCGTGGCGCCGGCGCGAATGCCCGAGGAGCCCACGTCGAAGGCCACCCGGCAGCCGTCTGCCGGCGGGGCGTCGGCCCAGGCCGGGGCCGCCAGCAGCCCCAGGCAGAACGCCGCCCCCAGGACCAGGCGGCGCGGCACGGCGGGCATCATCGGGCCGGCCCGGTCAGAGGTGCAGGTAGGCCAGGACACCGGCCACGACGCCCAGGCCGGCAGCGCTGAACACGCTCCCCAGCATCCAGCGCTTGCGGGTCAGCAGGGTGATGGCCGCCAGGGCGATGGCGATCTGCAACAGGGTGGTGGCCAGGGCCCAGCGCTCGTGAACGTGCATTTCCAGCTCACTCTGGTGGTCGGCCTCCTTGGCGGCGGCTTCGAGCTTCTCGGCGTCGGCCTTGATCTCTTCCTTTTCCTTCTTGTAGCGCTCCACCGCCTGCTTGAACTTCTCCTGGGCCTCGCCGCTGGTCAGGGTCACCGACAGCTCGGCCAGGTTCTGCTTGTTGCTCTTGGCCTGGTAGTAGTTCCACTGGTTCGAGGCCGCCGTCTTCTGGATCGCCGCCTCGTTCTTGTAGAGCAGCGCTGCGTTCTGGGAATGGCCGCCCATGTAGCCGAAGATGGCGCCGATGGTGGACAGAATCGCGGTCAGCACCGCCAGGCGGGCCGTGAAGCCGTCGCCGCCATGCTGGGCGGCGTGCTCGACTTCGTGGTCGTGGGGACCGTGGACGTGGAAACCGTGACCGGACATGCAAAAGCTCCTTGATGCAAAACAGGGTTGGGGTTGGAAAGGCTCGGATTTTAACGTCCGGAGGCCCTGCCCCGAGGGGGGATTCCACGGAAATATTCCGAAACAATTGCTAACGCCGGGGAAGCGCGGAAATCACCTAGCATTCATTGCACCACCCATCACGAGGAGCACCGCCATGAACCGTCTCGTCCGCCCCCTGGCCACCACCTTGCTGACCGCCGCCCTGCTGTGCGGCGCCGGTCTGGCCAGCGCCGCCGATACCCCTGCCACCCAAACGCCCCAGGCCGCTCCCCAGGGCACCGCTGCCCCGGCCGGCCAGCCCGGTGCCGATACCGCCAAGCCCCGCCACGGCGGCCACCACCATCATTTCGATTGCAGCAAGGCCAAGGACCCGGCCCAGTGCGAGGAAAAGCGCCAGGCCATGCGCGCCCGGATGGACGAGGCCAAGAAGAGCTGTGAGGGCAAGCAGGGCGCCGAACACCGCAGCTGCATGCGCGACGCCATGTGCGCCAAGTCCGCCGACCCGGCCAAGTGCACCGAACGGGCCCAGGCCCGCGCCCAGCGCCACCAGGCGGCCATGGCGGCGTGCAAGGACAAGCAGGGCGACGACAAGCGCGCCTGTCTGCGCGAACAGCGCCGTGCCAACGCCCCGGCTGCCCCCGCCGCCACGGCTCCCGCTGCCGCCCCGGCCCCGGCCACCAAGTAAGCCTCCGGCTGCGTCATGACCGTGACCCCGCGCCTTTCCCTACCGCAGCGACTCGGCCTCACCGCCCTGACCCTGGCCATGGCGCTGCTGTCGGGCTGCGCCGGGCGCGGGCCGGCCAAACCGGACGAAACCCGGGTCAAGCAGTTCGCCGGCCGGGGCTACCAGCCCGACCAGCGTTACGAGGCCCGCACCACCGACCTCACCCTCAACGCCGGCCGGCCCCTCGATGCCACCCTGGCCCTGCCCCAGGGCCAGGGCACCTTTCCCCTGGTGGTGTACCTGCCCGCCATGGGCGAAGGCCGCCGGGCCGGCGCCGCCTGGAGCGATGCCTGGGCGCGCAGCGGCTACGCCGTGCTCACCCTCCAGCCCCTGGGCGAGGACGCCGGCGCCTGGTCTTCCCCCAGCGCCCGGGCCGGGGATTTTCTCAGCCTGGCCCACGCCCGCTACTCGGCCCAGGCCATGGGTGCCCGCCTCGACACCTTGGGCCTGGCCCTGGCCGACCTGGCGCGCCGCCAGGGCCGCCCAGGACCGGATGACGCCCCCCTGGCGCGGATCGACCTGACCCGGGTGGCCGTCGCCGGCTACGACCTGGGGGCCTACACCGCCATGGCCGTCGCCGGCGAGGAGGTGCGCGGCGTCGCCACGCCCCCTGCCCTGCCCGTCCAGGTGGCGGCGGTGGTGGCCTTGAGCCCCTACGCCGATTTCTCCGGCGTGGCCCTCAGCCAGCGCTACACCCGTATCAAGGGCCCGGTGCTGTCGGTCACCGGCAACAACGACGGCGACGCCACCGGCCTGGTCAACACCGCCTCGCTGCGCCGCGCACCCTACGAATACATGCCCGCCGGGGGCAAGTACCTGCTCACCCTGGCGGATCTGCCCCACAGCGGCTTCGCCGGCGGCCCGGGACGCCAGGACGCCGGTGCCCAGGGCGAACGCCGGCCCAGCGAACCGGCGGCGGCCCCGGAGGTCGGCGACGACGGCCACTCCCAAGGCGGCAGCTCCAGCAGCGGGCGTAGCCGCCGAAAGGGCGGCGGACAGGGCGATTCCGGCAGCCGTGCCGGCGGCCGCTCCGGTGCTCAGGCCGGCATGTCCGCCACCAACCAGGCGGTGGACGTGGCCGCCATCCAGGGCCTCACCACCGCCTTCCTCGACGCCTACGTGAAGGACGATTCCATCGCCCGGGAATGGCTGGAAAAGGATGCAGCCCGCTGGGTCAAGGACATCGCCGAACTGCGCCACAAGTAAGCCCCGAAAAACCGAAGGCCCATGGCCGGAACCCTGAGCCCCGCATCCAGCGGGCGTTTCCGGCCATGGGCCTTTTTGCGCCTTTACTGGCGCGGCGTTCCACGGGGGCACCGTGAAAGTCCGCGCCAGTAGTGGCTTTCAGGCAGCTTGCCTGAGCGGGGCCGAAGCGGTCAGGCTTCGCCCAGCTGCTTCATCTCGGCGTACAGGTCGGCCTTGCCTTCGAAGCCGATGCCCGGCAGTTCCGGCAGGGTGACGTAGCCGCCCTCGACCTTGACCCCATCGGGGAAGCCGCCGAAGGGCTGGAACAGGTCCGGGTAGGATTCGTTGCCGCCCAGGCCCAGGCCCGCGGCAATCGCCAGGGACATCTGGTGGCCGCCGTGGGGAATGCAGCGGGACGGGCTCCAGCCGTTGTCCTGGAGCATTTGCAGGGTGCGCAGGTACTCCACCAGGCCGTAGGACAGGGCGCAGTCGAATTGCAGCCAGTCCCGGTCCGGACGCATGCCGCCGTAGCGGATCAGGTTGCGGGCGTCCTGCATCGAGAACAGGTTCTCGCCGGTGGCCATGGGGCCCGCATAGTGGTTGGCCAGCTCGGCCTGGAGGGCGTAGTCCAGGGGATCGCCGGCCTCCTCGTACCAGAACAGGTCGTACTGGGAGAGGGCCTTGGCGTACTCGACGGCGGTCTTGAGGTCGAAGCGGCCGTTGGCGTCCACCGCCAGCTTGTGGCCGCTGGGCAGGATGGAGAGGATGGCCTCGATGCGCTTCAGGTCGTTGGCCAGGGTGTCGCCGCCGATCTTCTTCTTGACCACGGTGTAGCCCCGGTCCACGTAGCCCTGCATCTCACGCTTGAGGGCTTCCAGGTCCTGGCCGGGCCAGTAGTAGCCGCCGGCGGCATAGACGAACACTTTGCGGTTGGGGGTGCCGCTGCCGTAGCGCTCGGCCAGCAGCTGGAACAGGGGCTTGCCCTCGATCTTGGCCACCGCGTCCCAGATCGCCATATCGATGGTGCCCACCGCCACCGAGCGCTCGCCGTGGCCGCCGGGCTTCTCGTTGGTCATCATGCAGGCCCACACCTTGTGTGGGTCCAGGTTGGCGCCGGTGTCGTCCTGCAGGGATTCGGGAGCAGCCTCCAGCAGGCGGGGACGGAAGCGCTCGCGGATCAGGGCACCCTGGCCGTAGCGGCCGTTGGAGTTGAAGCCGTAGCCCACCACCGGCTTGCCGTCGCGGATCACGTCGGTGACCACCGCCACCAGGGACAGGGTCATCTTGGAAAAATCGATGTAGGCGTTGCGGATGGAAGACTTGATCGGGAGGGTGGCTTCCCGGATATCGACGATGCGCATGGCGGTTCCTTCGCGGTTCTCTGGTGGGGTTGGGGTGGGTGGCGGGGGGCCGTGCTTGCGTGCCGCGCTGGGTAATACCCCCTTGGCACGCTGCCGGCCCTTCTCCGCCATGCCCGGTGGCGGTGCCGCGCAGTGCTGCGGCGCGTTGCGGCTTTCCCCAGGCATGCAACAGGACGAAGGATACAAAGTTCCTGCCGCTCTATAATCAACCGCGAAATCACACCATTCGTGAGTTGAATTCCAAGATGAGCCCCACCGACACCGCCCCTGCCAGTTCCTCCCCTTCCGATCTGGCCTTCTTCATCCTGGTGGCCAAGCAGGGCAACCTTTCCGCCGCCGCCCGGGAACTCAACGTCACCCCCTCGGCGGTAAGCAAGCGCCTCGCCCAGCTCGAAAACCGCCTCGGCGTGCGCCTGGTCAACCGCACCACCCGGCGCATCAGCCTGACCCACGAAGGCGAGTCCTACCTGGCCGGCGCCACCCGGCTGCTCGGCGAAATCCGCGAAATGGAAGAACAACTCGCCGGCGCCCGAGCCGTGCCCCGGGGCCTGC
Source organism: Oryzomicrobium sp. (assembly GCF_036820405.1). Classification (NCBI taxonomy): domain Bacteria; kingdom Pseudomonadati; phylum Pseudomonadota; class Betaproteobacteria; order Rhodocyclales; family Rhodocyclaceae; genus Oryzomicrobium; species Oryzomicrobium sp. The sequence continues at coordinate 181,941 of NZ_DAISLS010000006.1, read as the reverse complement.
TGCGCATCAACGCCACCCTGGGCTTCGGCCGCACCCACATCGCCCCCCTGGTGGCCGACTACGCGCGCCGCTACCCGGAAGTGGACGTCCAGCTCCAGCTCACCCACCGCCCCCTGGACCTGGTGGAAGAAGCCTTCGACTTAGGGATTCGCTTCGGCGAGCTGCCCGACACCCGCCTCACCGCCCGGCGCATCATGGCCAACCGCCGCCGCCTGCTCGCCGCCCCCGCCTACCTGGCCCGCCACGGCCGCCCGGAAACTCCGGCCGACCTGACGAAACACCAATGCATCATCCACCGCCAGAACGACGACGCCTACGGCGTGTGGCGCTTTACCAAGGGCAAGGAGATGGAAACGGTGAAGGTGCGCGGCGCCCTATCGAGCAACGACGGCGACGTGGTGCAAAACTGGGCCCTGCAAGGCCTGGGCCTGGTGGTCCGCTCCGAATGGGACGCCGCCCCCCTGATCGCCGCCGGCCGCCTGGAAGTACTCCTCCCTGACTACGCCCTCCCCCCCGCCGACCTGCACGCGGTGTACCCGGAACGGCTGCACCTGTCGGCCAAAGTGCGAGCGTTCATTGATTTGCTGGTGGGGCATTTTGAGGGGTAGGGGTGGGGAGATTATTGACTGTCTGCGGTTGGCCGAGAGCGCGTTTCCAAAGCAGGCTTTGGTATTGTGCCCCTCCGGGCATAAGTGCCGCACATGACTGACGTATAATCCGGAATACATAAAAATTTCTTAGGCATAACAACGCACTATCCTGCGTTGAATTCCAGTTTAGGCGCTACTTCAGCAGCTTATATGCCGTCTACTTCACGTTAGGGCACTGAGGCATCACTTCCACCAATCATGTGGCTCTTCTTAGCTGCCTCGGCATTGGCCAGCATTGCAATACCTCTGCTCTTGCGCAGTTTGCGTTTGCATTACGGTGCGCTTTTTGCAGAGCTTGGGCAGCCGCGCGTCCTGCAACTTTTTTCCCATGACCCCTCGCACTGGAAAATCCAGTTCCGTTTTCTTTGGTTTGTGTTGTCTGGCCGTGTCATTACATCGACTGCTGGCACATCTCGCATACTCGCATCATTGACCTGGCTCGCCTACGCAGGCATGTTGTCGGGGTTGACTTGGTTCATTTACCTTGCAGCCACTAATGCACTGCACTAACCCAGCGCTCAACCCCACTCCCTTCAGTCCCAGAACGCTCCACTCGTGTCCATTAACTCTGTGGTAGAGCGCCTCACCATGCGCAGTCAGTATCGCGTCACAAAGTACGATCCTTCGTTTCGGGACGCCAATGGCGCATTTCTGAGAGACGATTGGACTTCCTATTCCGATATCGGTCGCATCTATAACGGCGCACTACTATCCGAATCGCAATATCTCACTGTAGAGAACGCATATCTGCTCTCGATTGAGGAATTTCTCCGCGAAGCTAGGATTGAAACACTTCAACTACGCGGGCTTGAGCACAACGCTCGTCATACCCTTCCGCAATTCATTCAACCTCAGGCATTGCTCAGTGCTTCCCAGTGCGTTGAGTTCGCACGCATTGCACTGCGTGAAATTGTTTGGGGCATGTTGGTCGCTCCCGGGCAGGCCTATGTCCACTTTGGCTACGATTACTACATGTACATTCGGCTTCCGACTAAGTGCCCTAAGGCCATTACGGCAGCCCATGCCCGTGGTTTGTTTGTCGAGCGATTTCGGTCTCCGTATCTCCGAGAGCACTCTAACCCTGCGGGCTAGGGGGCATTGGGCGTCTAGATATGATGCCGCGTAGAAAACGACTCCGGAACATGTGCCACAGTATTGCCCACCATGCGGCGAGCGACTTGTCCTAAGCCACCAACTGAACGTTCATCGATGCCGCTTCGCGGTGCAGCTTAATCTAGGCGCTAAACGTCTACTTGCCCTAATCGGCTCAGCCCACACTTGGTCGCTCACGGCCATACCCCTAAAACCCCCACCCCACCAGCCGGCTCTGCTTCTGCCCCTGGGCCATGGGGATCACGACGGTACGGCGGGCGCCTGCTCTCGCCAGGGCGCGCTGGATGGCGGGGAGGTTGTCGGCTTTTGACACCAGGGTGGTGAACCAGCGGCATTGGCTGGCGAAGGCCGCGCTCTCGGCGGTCATGCGGGTGATGAAGCCGAGTTCCCCACCGGGGCACCACAGTTCAGCGGCGCGGCCGCCGAAGTTGAGGGCGGGGGCGTGGCGGGTGGCGGCCAGGTTCTGGTGTTCCCGGGCCAGCCGGGCCGGGGCGCCGCGGCGGGGGTCGTCTCCGCGCCCGTGCTTATCGCCATATCCGCCGCCGTCCCGGCCCTGCCCCGGCCCCTTGCCGGGGGCGGCCTCCCGGCCCAGGTTGCGCCATTTGCGCTCGGTGCCGGCCCGGGCGTCGTCGGGAGAGGCGTGGAAGGGCGGATTGCACAGGGTCAGGTCGAAGCGTTCGCCGGGGCGGATGATGTTGCGGAAGATGGACTCCGGCGCGGGTTGGCGGCGCAGCTCAATAGCGGCCTTGAAGTCCGGGTTGGCGTCCAGGATGGCCTGGGCGTTGGCCAGGGCGCCCCGGTCCACGTCAGCACCGACGAAGCGCCAGCCGTATTCGGCATAGCCGATCAGGGGATAGACGCAGTTGGCGCCGACGCCGATGTCGAGCACCCGCACCGCCGGGCCGGTGGGGATGGGGCCGCGTCCGGCCTGGGCCAATTCAAGGGCGCCCTGCCCCGTGTCTAGACCCGGGTTTGCGCCCCCTTGTTGTACGCCCCGCCCTTCGCCCCGCACACCATTCCCCTCGCCGCGCCCTGGGCCGGCCCGACCGCCGCCGCTCTGGCCGCCATTGCGCCCGCTCCCCTCCCCCACCAGCAGGTCCGCCAGGCAGTGGATGTAGTCGGCCCGGCCGGGGATGGGCGGGCACAGGTAGCCGGCGGGGATGTCCCAATCGCGCACGCCGTACTGGACGAGCAGCAGCGCCCGGTTGAGGGCCTTGACCGCCGCCGGGTCGGCGAAGTCGATGGACAGGTCGCCGTAGGGGTTGGGGCCGACAAAGGGCGCCAGCTCGGGGCTGGCGGCGATCAGGGCGGCGAAGTCGTAGCGGCCGGTGTGGCGGTTGCGCGGGTGCAGGGCGGCTGCCTTGGCGGGCGCGGCGGCATTGGTGGGCTTGGCCGATTTGGCGGCGTGGGCGGATCGGGGCGCGGCGGCGCGAGGGGTGGCGCGCATGGGGGTGGCTCGGGGTCGGAAGGCAAAAGGGTGGAACAGGATAAACGAGCGAGCAAGGGTCGGGGGTAACTGGCCCCTAGCACCGGCAGCCACCGCCGCCAGGGGCCAGGGCATTCGCCGGCATGGCCGGATGCCAGGCAACCGGACAACGGTGGCTGCAAGCCTCCCGGGGCGGGGATCGGGGAGAACCAGGATGGAGCGCCCCCGGGTGTAGAAAACGGTGGCGGACATGCCGGCACCGTGCTTCCCGGGCATCGCCCGCGCCCCTTGCTCGGCCCACGAGGTTTTCCCCGCTTTTCGTGGGTAAGGCTGTGGATAAGCCGAAAAACCGCCTTCCGGGTCAATGACATGCCACGCTGCCTCAAAAACGAGCAGGGGCGCGGTTCTTCACGGCATTGCCTCTGAAATCGAGTATTGGCGCGGCGTTCCAGCATGGCATCGCCAAACCCCGCGCCAATATTGGGGTTTGGGGCGATGGCATTTTCATCCGACGGCACCGGGGGGCGCAGCCCGCACCGCAAGCCGGCCGTTCGGCGCCTTGCCGGCATGGTGCCGGCCGGGGCGATATCGCCGGGGCGCGGTGCCCGGGGCCGCGGCAATCAGCCCGATCAGCCCAATCAGCCTACGCAGCCCACAATCCACCCACCGCCCGGCTGGCCTACGCTCCGTCCCTCTCGCCCCTCTCATCCACTCCGCCCGCCGTCCTCACGGCAGCAGCCGGCGCGGCGTCAAACGGCGCAACTGGCGGCCCAGCACATCGCGGAAGCGCGGGCTGTGCAGGCAGGCGCCGCCGACCAGGCCGACGACGCAGCCCAGCACGGTGTCGAGGAAGCGGGCCTGGATCATCGCCCCCGGCGGACCCTGGCCGAAGGTGGCGGCCTCGGCCAGCAGGATGGTCATGGGGGTGATGAAGATGGCGGCGAAGACGTAGTGGCGCACCACGGCGGTTTCGACCACGAAGGTGAGCAGCATCATCACCAGGGCGATGCTCCAGTTGCCCAAAGGCAGCGCCAGGATGCCCCAAGCCACCAGCAGGCCGATGGCGGTGCCGAGCAGGCGGTGCAACTGCTTGGTCCACACGGCGCGCAGGGACATGCCCTGGATCACCACCAGGCAGCTCACCGGCACCCAGTAGGCCCGCTCCAGGTGCAGGGCCTGGGCGAGGACCAGGGAAAGGCCGACGAACAGGCCGATCACCACCGAATCGAAGACGACGAAATCGAAGCTGGCCGGCGGCAGGGGCGCCACCGGCTGGGGCGCCTGGCGGCGCAGCACGTAGAGGCTGTAGAACAGGGCCACCAGGCAGGCCAGCAGCGCCCCCATGAAGATCAGCCCGACCCGCAGCGGCACCTGCTCCACGGTGGTGGGCGAATAGGCGCCGATGGCGGCGACCATGACGAAGAACAGGCCACCCGGCATGCTCACCCGGTAGAAGCGGCAGACCATGGACACCAGGATGGTGATGAAGGTCAGGGCCACCATCATCAGGGCCGGCACGAAGTGGCTGATCAGCCCCAGGGCGTAGCTGGCCGCCAGCCCGAAAGCGCAGGCCATCAGGGACACCATGCGGTGGTAGAGGGGCGTGTTGGGGGTGTAGAGGAACACCAGCCCGCCCAGGGACGAGATCAGGCCATAGTCCATGTGGCCGAACCAGGCCCCCACCAAGAGCGGCAGGCCCGAGGCCAGGGCGGCGGCAAAGGGCATCTGCCAGGGCCGGTCGCTGGGGTTGATGGTCACCAGCTGGCGCCATTCCTCCCGCAGCAGGGCGAGCAAGCCCCGCCCGGGGCGTCCGGCGCCCGCGGAGGATGCGTCGGATTCCCCTTGCGGCTCGCGTTGCGCTTGAACTTGAAATTGCGCTTGCGATTGCGGCGAATGTGGTGATTGCGGCCCCGTGCCCTGGCCCATGGCGACTCCCGGTGTGGCGATGACGGCCCGGCGCGCTGTAACGGCCGCGCCGGGGAAGGGAAAGTATACGCCCCGGGCCGGAGGCGCCGGCGGTCCCCGGGGATGGTGGAAAGCCCGTATGGCGGCGGAAACGGTGCCCGTTAATGGCGTAAGTGGAACCACCGGGCGTCGGAGAACAGCGCACGGCGCTCGGGACTGCCCAATCCCTCTTCACGTCCACCGCGACAGCCTGAGCCCTGCTCACGGGCTGGGATATCCCGCCCTCCCCCGGCACGCCGGTCGGTCCATCGCTTATCCCCGCTTTCCGTGGGCAAGCCTGTGGATAAGCCTAAAAACCACCTGGCGGCTCAAGGATATGACGCACTGCCTGAAAAACAAGCAACGACGCGGCTCTTCACGCCCCCTGGCCGCAACGCAAGCACTGGCGCGGGGTTTTGCAGGGGGCAATGCGGCCGCCGTACCGGAACGGCGAAACAGCGCTTACGACCCCAGATTGAAGATAGCGAGCGCCGCAGAGCCAATCGCGACACCGCCCTTAGCCTCCCGAAAACCCGCGCCAGTAGCGGAGTTCCAGGCATCCACCGCGCAATGCCGAACAAGATGCGGCACCACGCCGATGCCGGAGCCCGGCGCCCTCATGGAGTGCTGGCGCCCTCCTCTACGGCGTCGAGCAGGCGTTCGCACTCGGCCATCAGAGCCTGGGCCGTATCCGAGGTGTGGTTCGGGTCCAGGGCGTCCTGCATGGCGTGGACGGTGTACAGCCCCGCCTCCCGGGAGAGGGCGCCGGCCACCTGGCGGGCCAGCACGTCGCTCAGGGCAGACAGGTGGCGGCGCTCGGCCAGGGGCAGGCTGCGCTTGGTGCGGCCCAGCCACTCGGCGGCCAGGGTCGCCCCCTGGGCCTCGGTAAGCCACTGGCCGTGCTCGTAGTAAGCCGCCAATCGCTCGGCGGTGAGTGCGAACACGAGGGCGGCGCGCACGCCGCGGGAATTGGCATCGGGCAGGGGCGAAACGGAAGAGTCGATGGCCATGGGAAGAAGGGGGCTGGGGAAAAAAGGCGGACGGCAAACGCAGGCCGCCACCCTACCACCCCGGCCGGCATGGCGGGAAACGGCGGAAGGGGCGGAAGGGGCGGGCCGGAAACCCAGTACTGGCGCGGGGCACGGCTCTCCATAGCCGACTACTGTACATCCATACAGTAGTCGGCTATGATTGACGCACTGACAGGCTGCAACCCTCCCGGTCTTACCCTTCTTTCCAGGAGTCACTTGCCATGAAATTCATCCAGAAGTGGTTCGAGCAGATCGCCGGCGTATCCCAGGAAGAACGCCAGCGCTGGGCCCTGGCCCGGCAGATTTACTCCACCCAGCACATCGACGTGATGGCGCTGCAACGGCCCGCCTATTGGCGGCGCAAGGCCCGGGTGTCCGGCGTCCATCGCTGACAGGCAGACCCATACCTGCGGCCAGGTGCCCGGATGGCCTATCAATGCCGGCATCCACACGATGCCGGCAATTTTTCTGTCCAGGGCGCCCTGGCTTCCCCTGTCCGAGATTCACGGATGCTCGGCCGGCCAAGCCATGGCAACGCACCGCACCGGGCCATGAAACAAGGACGGCGCCAATTGGCGCCGTCCTGTGCGACCTAGTGCGACCTATCCAGAGCCGGCCCGATGCCGGGTCGGCCCCGTCGTTGGTCAGGTCCTCAGGCCAGTCTCAGCCCAACTCCACAGGCACGAAGATGCGGGCGTCGCCCCGCTCCACCAGCACGGCCACGCGCTTGCCCGCCTTGGCCAGCAGGGCGCGCAACTGCTCGGGGCTGGACACCCGTTCGCCATTGACCGAGAGGATGATGTCCCCGGGCTGGATGCCGGCCTTGGCCGCCGCGCCGGCGACGTTCTGCACCACCACGCCGCCGCTCACCTCGGCCTGGCGCTGCTCGTCCGGGGTCAGGGGGCGGACGGCGACGCCGAGGCGCCCCTTGGGGCCGTCCGGGTTGTCCTGGGCGGCCACCTTGGGCTCGCTGGCGGAGCCGACCTTGACCGCCACTTCCTGGGACGAACCGTGGCGCCACACTTGCAGCTTGGCCACTTCGCCGGGCCGCATGCCGGCCACGGTGGCCGCCAGGTCGCCGGAATTGACCAGCTCCTTGCCGTTGATCGCCAGCACCACGTCGCCGGGCTCCAGGCCGGCCTTGGCGGCGGGACTGCCCTTTTCCACCGAACTGACCAGGGCGCCGGCGGGCTTCTTGAGGCCGAAGGAATCGGCCAGGGACTGGTTCACCTCCTGGATGGTCACCCCCATGCGGCCGCGCTGGACCTGGCCGTTGGTGACGATCTGCTGCTCCACGTTCATTGCCACCTCGATGGGAATGGCGAAGGAAAGGCCCTGGTAGCCACCGCTGCGGGAGTAAATCTGGGAGTTGATGCCGATCACCTCACCGGCCATGTTGAACAAGGGGCCGCCGGAGTTGCCCGGGTTCACCGCCACGTCGGTCTGGATGAAGGGCACGTAGCTGCCGTCGGGCAGGTTGCGGGACTTGGCCGAAACGATGCCGGCGCTGGCGCTGTTCTCGAAGCCGAAGGGGGAGCCGATGGCCAGCACCCATTCGCCCACCCGGGCGGCGGCGGAACTGCCGATCTTCACCGTGGGCAGGCCCTTGGCGTCGATCTTGAGCACGGCCACGTCGCTGGTCTTGTCGATGCCCCGCACTTTGGCCTTGAACTCGCGCTTGTCGGTGAGCTTCACCGTCACCTCGTCGGCGCCGTCCACCACGTGGGCGTTGGTCAGGATGGTGCCGTCGGAGGAAATGATGAAGCCCGATCCGAGGCCCCGTACCGGGGTCGAGCCCTGGCCTTGCGGCCCGCGGAAGTGGCGGAAGAATTCGTAGAACGGATCGTCCGGATCGAGCTGGGGCAGACCGGCGTCGGCCACCTTGCGGGTGCCGGTGACGCTGATGTTGACCACCGCCGGGCCGTTGCGCTCGACGATGCTGCCCATGTCGGGCAGGGCCATGGGGTTGGCGGCAGCCGGGGCGGGGGCCGTCACTGCGGCGTCGGCGCGGCTGATGGCCGAAACGTGGCCGAAGGAATAGGCACCGCCCACCGCCGCCGCCAGGGACAGGGCGATCACCGACATCTTGAGCGCTTTTGCGGTCATTCTTGGTCTCCTAGAAATGCTTGGGCATGGGCTGCCGGGAGGCAGCGGGCCGTCCGCTCGGGGCGATGGGACCGCGGGCGCAACGGGATACCTTGCATAGTTGCCAAGAACGGCGCGTTTGCCAGTTGGATTTCTGCACCGGGTAGTTGCAGTTATGCAGCGATTTGTATCGTTTTGTTTTTCCTGCCCCGGCAGAGGACGAAGCGCAAACCCCTCCGCCCCACGCTGTTGGGTTGGGAAAGGCTGGGGCGGATATCCGACCCCGTCGAGATCGGGGCGCGCCTGGAAGTCCCCACTTGGCGGGTAGCGGGCTTGATCGTCCGGCCCGGCAATGGCCCGGCACGGCTCCGGGCAAGCGAGGGAAGCCATCTATAGCCGATGAAAAGCCAACGGCCGGGGCAAGCCCCGGCCGTTTCGGCATCCCCGGGCAGAACACCGGGGAGAATGATGACAACCGCGACAGCGGCGACGGGCCGCCGGGCCGCCGGGCCGCCGTCAGCCGGCGTAGCGGAAGTAACCGATCAGGCGGCGCAGTTCCCCGGCCGTGTTGCGCAGGTGGGAGACGCTCAGGCCCACGCTTTCCACGGTGCGGGCGCCGTCTTCCAGGCGGCTGGCGATGTCGGCCACGCTGCTGCTGATGTCCTGGCTGGCCTGGGATTGCTGCACCGTGGCCGAGGCGATGTGGGTGGCCATGCCGTCCACCTGGCGGGATTCACCCACCACCGCCGTCACGCCCTCCTCCAGTCCGGCGAACTCGCTATCGTGGCGGCCGATCAGGCTTTCGGCGGCCTGGATGCGGCCGGTGGCCTCCTGCGAGAGGTTGTGGATGCTGACCACGGTCTCGGTGATCTGCTGGGTTTCCTTGCGGGTGCGCTCGGCCAGCTTGCGCACTTCGTCGGCCACCACGGCGAAGCCGCGGCCAGCCTCGCCGGCCCGGGCCGCCTCGATGGCGGCGTTGAGGGCGATCAGGTTGGTCTGGTCGGCCACTTCCTGGATGGCCTGAGTGATGCGGCCGATCTGGGCCAGGGACTGGCCGAGCACCGCCAGGGTCTGGTTGGCATCCCCCACCGCCTCGACCACCGCCGTGGAAGCATTGCGCCCCTCGCGCATGCGGCTGCTGACCTCGCCCATGCGGTCCCGGGTGGAGGCTGCCGCGTCGGCGGTGCGGGCGGCGTCCCCCGCCACTTCCTGCACCGTCACGCTCATTTCCTCGATGGCCGCGGCAATGCGCCCGGCCGCCTCGGACTGGGCCGACGACTGCTGGGCCACCCGGTCCATGTCGGCGGCCAGCAGGTCGGCGTTGCCGCCCACCTGGTCGGCCATCTCGGCAATCTCAGCGAGCATCACCTTGAGGTGGGACTGGGTGGTGAGCAGACCGTCGAGCAGGGTACCCACCTCGTCGCGGCGGGTGTGGCGGATCAGCTCGGACAGGTCGCCCTGGGCAATGCGGTCCAGGCTGGATTCGACCCGGCGGAAGGCGGCGAAGATGTCCCGGTGCACCCAGGCCATGGCGCCGCCAGCAAGCAGCCCCCCCAGGGTCAGCCCCTGGATCAGGTAGCGCTCCAGGCCGGCGTCCAGGCCCAGGTCCTGGCCAAACCAACTCAATACGCCGGACAGCACCATCGCCCCCATCACCCCGGCGGTGGCCAGCCCCAAGCGCGCGCTCAGGCCGAAGCGAGCACGGGAGCGGGGCTTGGGCAGGCTTCCCCCGGTTTCATTCAGGCGGGTGTACAGCGCCTCGGCGGCGGCGATCTGCTCCCGGGACGGGGCAGTGCGCACCGACATGTAGCCGATGGTCTGGTTGTCCTGACGTACCGGCACCACCAGGGCGTCCACCCAGTAGTGGTCGCCGCTCTTGCAGCGGTTCTTGACGATGCCGCGCCAGGGGCGTCCCACCTTGAGGGTGTCCCACAGGTTCTGGAAGGCCTGGGGCGGCATGTCCGGGTGGCGCACCACGTTGTGGCTGTGGCCGATCAGCTCCTCCCGGGTAAAGCCGGACAGCTCGACGAAGGCGTCGTTGGCGTAGGTGGTGATCCCCTTCAGATCGGTCTTGGAAACGATGTACTTGCCCGCCGGAAACGGGGTTTCCGCCCCCGTGACCGGAAAATTCTTTTTCATATGCCGACACTCCCTGAAACCGTATTACACATTATGCCAAATGTTTACTTATTCTGAATGACAAATCACAGCCGAACTACCGGCACACGTTGCAATAAACGGGCCAGAAATCAGAACCTTACCAATGCACCACTACGGTGCGATTAAAAAGAAAAACCCCCGAACGAATCGGGGGCCAAAGGGGGGTAAGACGGTAAGGCGGGATCAGCCTTGGACCCGGAAGTCGATGACGATTTCGCCGGGTTCGCGTTGAACGTACTGGATCGCCACCCGGTCGCCGAAGAACTGGTTGATCTGGGCCAGCAGCGGCAGGGGATCGTGGTCGTTGCAGAAACGCATGGTCTCGCCGGGCTGGAGGGCGTCCAGGGCACCGAAGATGGCGGCGTGGCGGAAGCGCTTGGCGACGCCCCGGGCGTCGAAACCGTAGATGCCGTCCTGGATGACGGGGATGGAACAATCGTGGGCCATGGGATTCCTCGGCTGGGGGTTGAATTCCCGACAATTTTTGTCGGGTACTCCCTCCGGCGCCTTGATTCCCATCAATTCGCCGACCGTCCCGCCCCTCCCCTGCCTTGGACAGCCGGGGCGCAAACAAAAACGGCATACCCCGAAGGGTATGCCGTTCGGCCGCAAAGCGCTCCCAGCCAAGGGCCGGGAGGCCGCGCGGGATCAGAGACGCTCGAAAATCGCCGCGATGCCCTGGCCGCCGCCGATGCACATGGTCACCAGGGCGTACTTGCCGCCCACGCGCTGCAACTCGTACAGGGCCTTGGTGGCGATAAAGGCGCCGGAGCAGCCCACCGGGTGACCCAGGGCGATGGCGCCGCCGTTGGGGTTGGTCTTGACCGGGTCGAGGCCCAGGCCCTTGGAGACGGCGATGGCCTGGGCGGCGAAGGCTTCGTTGGACTCGATCACGTCCATCTGGTCCAGGGACAGGCCGGCCTTCTTCAGCGCCAGCTTGGTCGCCGGGATCGGGCCTTCGCCCATCACGTCGTTGGGCACGCCGGCCACAGCGTAGGAAACCAGGCGGGCCATGGGCTTGTAGCCGGACTTGGCGGCCGCGGCGGCCTCGGCCAGGACGAAGAAGGCCGCACCGTCGTTGATGCCGGAGGCATTGCCGGCGGTGACGGAGCCGTCCTTCTTGAAGGCCGGCTTCATCTTGGCCAGGGACTCCATGGTGGTGGCCCGGGGATGCTCGTCGGTGTCGAACACCACGTCGCCCTTGCGGCTTTGCAGGGTGATGGGGACGATCTGGGACTTGAAGCGGCCCTCGGCGATGGCCTTGGCGGCGCGGGTCTGGGATTCCAGGGCGAGAGCGTCCTGCTCTTCGCGGCTGATGTTCCACTTGGTCGCCAGATTCTCGGCGGTGATGCCCATGTGGCCCACGCCGAAGGGATCGGTGAGCACCGCCACCATCATGTCGATGGCCTTGGTGTCGCCCATGCGGGCGCCGGAGCGCAGGGCGGGCATCATGTAGCCGCCACGGGACATGACTTCGACGCCGCCGCCGATGCCGTACTCACAGTCGCCGAGCAGGATGTTCTGGGCGGTGGAGACGATGGCCTGGAGGCCGGAGGAGCACAGGCGGTTGACCTGCATGGCCACGGAATCCATGGACAGGCCGGCCTGGATGGAGGCCACGCGGGGCACGTAGGCGTAGCGGGAGTCGGTGGGAACGCAGTTGCCGACGGTGACGTAGTTGATCTGCTGCGGATCCACGCCGGAACGGGCCACGGCTTCCTTCATCACCAGGCCGCCCAGTTCGGCGGGCTCAAGGGTGCTCAGGGAACCGCCGAAGCCACCGATGGCGGAACGGACAGCGCTCAGGACAACAACTTCTTTGCTCATGAAACTCCCTCCTAGTAAAACCTTTGGGAAAACCGCTGCCCGCGCCTAACCTCCGGCGCCTAGCCGACCCAGCTGGCCAGCCCCAGCAGCAGCAACAAGAACAACCACAGCACCAGGGCCCGCCAGACCAGGCCCACCGCGCTTTGCAGCGAATCCACGTCGGCGTCGTCGCCCACACCCAGCTCGGCCCGGTCGATGAGCTCGCCCCCTTCCGTCAGGGGCTGGCCCAGGCGGATGCCCAGGGCGCCGGCGCCGGCCGCCAGGACGATGCCCAACTGGCCTTGGCCCCAGGCCGCAGCCTGGGTGCGCCAGCAGTAGGCGGCGTCCTCGAAATTGCCGACGATGGCAAAGATGAAGGCCGTCACCCGGGCCGGCAGCCAGTCGATGATGGCAAACGATTGTTGCGCAAATTCGCCGAAGCGGCCGAATTCGAGCGTCGCCACCGCCACGCTGCCGTCCACACCCGGAGACGACTCCCCAAGTCGAGACCCTGCGGCGAGATCGGCACGGCGGCCCCAGCGGTCCGCCAGGTGGGCCGCCAGCCGGTACAGCACGGCGCCCATGGGGCCGGGCAGCAGCACGAACCAGAAAACCACGGCGAAAACGTGGCGGTAGGCAGCGGCCAGCCCTTCTTCAATGGTCACCCGGGCGATCTCGTCGGACGAGAAGGATTCGGCGCTGCGGCCGCGCCAGGCGGTCAGCAATTCCCGTGCCCGGGGCAGGTCGCCCAAGCGCAAGGCCAGCTGGATGTCGGTGACGTAGTGGCTGAACTGGCGGAACCCCATGGTCAGGTACAGCACTGCCACGTTCCAGGCCCAGCCGAGCAGGGGCGACACCTTGCAGAGCAGGAAGAACACCAGCCAGGAGCCGCCGGCCAGCAGCACGGCCAGAATCGCCCAGGCGAACAGGCCGTGGCGGTATTCCCCGGCGTTGAGATGGCCTTCCAGGAAATCGGCGAAGCGGTCGAGGGGGGCCAGAATCAGCCGCCGGTCGGCGAGGGGGCGCACCTGCTCGATCAGCAGGGCGGCAATCAGGGAAAACAGGCTCATCGTTGTCTGCTGGACCGGCCGCCCCGGGACATGCCAGAGGGGGCTCGGCCTTCTTGGAAAAATTCAGGGCGGGTGATGAGAATCACCCCTCAAGATAACACAACACGCCCGCCGCCCCGTCGGAAAGCGGCGCCCGGCGCGGATTCCGGCCCTGGACGGAAGATCAGCGCCCTTCGCCGCGCAGGGCGGCCAGGGCGTCGGCCAGGGCCACGATCATGCCGGCCGTGGCTCCCCAGATATAGCGCTCGCCGTAAGGCAGCGCGTAGTAGTAGCGCTGCCGCCCCTGCCACTCCCGGGCGTGGCGCTGGCGGTTGGCAGGGTCGAGCAAAAAGGCCAGGGGCACCTCGAACACCTCGTCCACCTCCCGGGCGTCCGGAACCAGGTCGAAGGGCGGAGTGAGCAGGCCCACCACCGGGGTGATGCGGAACCCGGTGACGGTGAAGTATTCGGGCAGGTAGCCGAGCACCTCGACGGCACTGCGCGGCAGGCCGATCTCTTCCTCGGTCTCGCGCAAGGCGGTGTCCAGGAGCGTAGGGTCCTCCGGCTCCACCTGGCCGCCGGGAAAGCTGATCTGGCCGGCATGGGCCGACAGGTGGGGGGTGCGCTGGGTAAGCAGGACCGACGGCCCGGCGTCGTGGCGCACGATGGGAAAGAGTACCGCCGCGGGCCGCAGCCCGGCCGGGTCCACCCCGGGTTCGCGGATTTCGCCCTGGCGCGGCAGGGGCTGGAGGGCGTGGCGCAGTTCGTCGGCGGAGGGGATGAGCAGGGCGCTAGAGGCAGCGGATGCGGCGGAAAGCGGCCCGGCGGGCAAGGTCACTGCAGAGCCTCCGGCTCCTCGATCTCGGCGTTGACCGAATCCAGGGCGTCCTTGAGGGTTTCGTCGGGCAGGCCGTTGATGGTGGTGGCCACCATATCGGCGGCCTCAATGGCCTTCACCGGCAGGCGCTTGCTGTCGAGGCCGGCGATCAGGACCGCCGCGGCGCCGGCCACCTGGAGAAGCTGACGGCGCTCGCCCATGAGCATTTCGAGTTCCTGTCGCAGCAGGGCGATTTCAGCATCGCGGTGGGGCATGTATGTCTCCTTGCGGCGGCCGGGGCCGCTCGTCGTTGCGTTGTTGTCGGTGGGGCACGCGCTGCGCGCCCGGCGGATCGAGTGTAAGTGAGTGGCGGACGGTGCCGCTCAAAAGCGTTTCTTCAGGGTCATCCGGTCGCCGTCCCGCTGCATCTCGAAGCGGTTGAGCGCGCTCATGCCGAGCAGGACGAAGGGCATGTCGGAGGAGGTCACCTCGGCGTCCACGTTATGCACCGTCACCTCGCCGATGCGCAGGGAATCGATCTTGATCCGGGAGGTGCGCACCGTGCCGTTGGCGGTCTGGGAATAGCCAGCCTCGCCGTTGCGGGCTTCCAGCCCCAGGCGGCGGGCCTCCTGGGCGCCAATCACCACGTTGGTGGCGCCAGTATCCACCATGAAGCGGGTGGCGACGCCGTTGATTGCCCCGCCGCCGATGAAGTGGCCGCGCAGGTCGGCGTTGAGGGTCACGGAGGTGCCGCCGCTGTCGCCGCTCATGGACGTCTGCTGGCCGATGCGCACCACCCGGCGCTTGCCGTCCACCTCCAGGGTGGCCCGTTCGCCGTCCACCCCCAGCACCTTGATGCCCTCCGGCGTCTTGCCGCCCACCGGAACGGTGCGCGGGGCGCCGTTGTTGATCACCAGGATGGCCTTGCCGGGAAAGATACCGGCCACCCCCACGTCCACCGCCCCGACCGGGCCGGCGAGCAGGGAACCAAGCAGCAGCAGGACCAGGGAACCAGGCCCGGCGGGCCGGGACGAATGACGAACGGGACGGCTAGAATCGGAGCCCTCGCCCCGTCTATCCATCATGGAAACCCGTGCCATGCGTCCCGTTGCCATTTTTCGTCATTTCCCCTCGGAAGGTCCGGGCTATTTTGCCACATTCCTCGACGCCCACCGCATCCCCTGGACCCTGATCGCCATCGACCGAAACGACCCGGTGCCGCGGGTTTCCGGAGAATTGGGGGAATCCGGCAGCGCCGCGTCAGCTCCCTCTCGCTTTCCCTATTCCGGGCTGTGCTTCATGGGCGGGCCGATGAGCGTGAACGACCCGCTGCCGTGGATCGACGACGCCTGCGCCCTGATCCGCCAGGCAGCCGCCGCCGGGGTACCGGTGATCGGCCACTGCCTGGGCAGCCAGTTGATGGCCAAGGCCCTGGGTGGCACGGTGGGGGCCAATCCGGTCAAGGAGATCGGCTGGGGGCCGATCGAGGCGTCTGCCGGCCCGGCGGCCCGGCACTGGCTGGGCGGCATCGCCGCCGCCCCGGTGTTCCACTGGCACGGCGAAACCTTCACCCTGCCGCCGGGGGCCGAGCGCCTGGCGGCAAGCCCGGCCTGCGCCAACCAGATGTTCGCCCTCGGGCCCCATCTGGGCATGCAGTGCCACGTGGAGATGACCCCGGAGATGATCGCCGAGTGGAGCCTGGCCTGGCCCGGCGAGGTGGCCGGGCTCGATCCCCTGCCCCCGTCGGTGCAGACCCCGGAGCGGATGAGCGAGGACACGCCGCGCCACCTGCCGGCCATGCGCGCCCTGGCCGACCGGCTCTACGGCGAGTGGATCAAGGGCCTGGCCCGGGACTGAAGCCCCCCCGGCCCCACTGCCCCGGCGCCCGGGGCAACCGGGGCAACCGGGGCAACCGGGGCATCAGATCACGGGTACAGGCCGCGCATCGCCCGGGCGCGCAGCACCCGGGTGGCGCCCACCGCGTAGGCGGCGGTGCGCAGGGCGATGCCCTTGGAGTCGGCCACCTCCCATACCGCGGCGAAGGCATCGGCCATGATCCGGTCGAGGCGCTCGTCGATCTCGGCCTCGCTCCAAAAGAAGCTGTAGATGTCCTGGACCCACTCGAAGTAGCTCACCGTCACTCCGCCGGCGTTGGCCACCACGTCGGGGCAGACCAGCACGTTGCGCTCCTTGAACACCTCGTCGGCCTCCGGCAGGGTCGGGCCGTTGGCCCCTTCCACCACCATCCGCGCCGTGATGCGCTTGGCCCGGGCCGGGGTGATCTGGGCTTCCAGGGCGGCAGGCACCAGGATGTCGCAGTCCACGTCCCAGAACCGCTCATCGTCGATCGACTCGGCCCCGGGAAAGCCCGCCAGCCCGCCGCTGGCGCGGCGGTGGGTCTGGAGGGCCTGGGGGTCCAGGCCGGCGCCGCTGTAGACCGAGCCGGAGACGTCCTGCACGGCGACGATCTTGGCCCCGGCGTTGTGGAAGACGCGGGCCGCCGCGTCGCCCACGTTGCCGAAGCCCTGGATCGCCACCCGGGCGCCCTTCATTTCCAGGCCGATGCGCCGCGCTGCCTCCCGCGCCACCACGAACACACCCCGGCCGGTGGCGTCGTGGCGCCCCAGGCTGCCCCCCAGGGAAATGGGCTTGCCGGTGACTACCCCGGTGATGGTGGCGCCCTGGTCCATGGAATAGGTGTCCATCATCCAGGCCATCACCTGCTCGTTGGTCCCCACGTCCGGCGCCGGAATGTCCTTGTCCGGCCCGAGCAGGATGTTCACCTCCGAGGTGTAGCGCCGCGTCAGGCGCTCCAGCTCGCCCCGGGACAGGGTACCGGGCTCGACCCGCACCCCGCCCTTGGCGCCGCCGAAGGGCACGTTCACCACCGCGTTCTTGATGGTCATCCAGGCCGACAGGGCCATCACTTCCGAGAGGGTCACGTCCTGGTGGTAGCGGATGCCTCCCTTGCCCGGCCCCCGGGAGGTGTTGTGCTGCACCCGGTAGCCCTCGTAGTGGGCATAGCTGCCGTCGTCACGGCGGATCGGCACGTCCACGATCAGGATGCGCTTGGGCCGGCGCAAGGTCTCGACGTGGGGCTGGAGCGACTCTTCCAGCATCGGCACCACCTTTTCCACCTGGGCCAGGTAGGTCGCCCAGGGGCCGAGGGTATCGGCGGACAGGTAGGAAGGCAGGGTATCAAGGTAGGGCTTGAGGCTGGCGGTCATGGCGGCTCCTCGTCGTTGTTTGCCGATGAGACAGCCGGCGCCGGGCGGGGTTCGTCCCCAGGCCGGCACCGGCGCGGGATCGTGTAAGGAATCGGCCGGTTCCCCGACCAAGGGACAGGAAACCGGCGGAACAGCGAACCGGCCGGCCCTTTCGCTGTCTCCGTCAATACAACCGCCCGCTCCTGCGGGTGGGGATTACGCGCCGCACGGCGGCACGGGATGAAGGCCATGGCAACGACGACAATGCACGACCCGGCCCGGGAACCGATCCACCCCGGCTGGCTGCGCCTCACCCACTGGATCAACGCCCTGGCCGTGATCGTGCTGGTGCTGAGCGGCTGGCGCATCTACGACGCCTCGCCGATCTTCCATTTCGCCTTTCCCCACGGCATCACCCTGGGGGGCTGGCTGGGGGGCGCCCTGCTCTGGCACTTCGCCGCCATGTGGGTGCTGGCGTTCAATGGGCTGGTCTACCTGGCGCTCAACCTGGCCACCGGCCGGCTGTGGCACAAGTTCTTCCCCCTACGCCCCCGGGATCTGCTCCACGACCTGGGCGCCGCCCTGCGCGGCCACCTGGCTCACGACGACCTGCGCCGTTACAACGCGGTGCAGAAGCTCGCCTACCTGTTCGTGATCGCCGACACGGTGCTGATCGTCCTGTCCGGGCTGGTGGTGTGGAAGTCGGTCCAGTTCCCCCTGTTGCGGGAACTGATGGGCGGCTTCGACAACGCCCGGGTAGTGCATTTCTTCGCCATGGCCGGTCTGGTGGCCTTCTTCGCGGTGCACGTGGTCATGGTGGCCCTGGTGCCGCGCACCCTGCGCGCCATGATCCGCGGCCGCTGATCCGGGAGACGACCATGAGATTGCGCCGCCCTTCCTTGCTTTCCCCCCGGGACCGGGACGCCCTGCTCAAGGACGCCCTGGCCGAACTGCCGGCCCCGGCCCGGCGCCTCTTCCTCAAGCGCGGCCTGACCCTGGGCGGGCTGTCGCTCCTGACCGGCTGCTCGGTGGTGGACGAGGACTCGGCCGAGCGCCTGCTGGTGCACGTCTCGCGCTTCAACGACCGGGTCCAGGCCTGGCTGTTCGACCCCAACCGGCTGGCCCCCACCTACCCGGAGTCGATGATGACCCGGCCCTTCCCCTTCAACGCCTTCTACGGCCGCGACGAGGTGCCCGAGGTGGATGGCGACGACTACCGCCTCGAAGTGGGCGGGCTGGTGACGGACAAGCATGCCTGGTCCCTGCCCGAGCTGTACGCCCTGCCCCAGGCCGACCAGGTGACGCGGCACATCTGCGTCGAGGGCTGGAGCGCCATCGGCAAGTGGGGCGGGGTGCCCTTCGCCACCTTCCTCAAGCGCATCGGCGCCGACCTTAGCGCCAAGTACGTGGGGTTCGAGTGCGCCGACGACTACTACACCAGCATCGACATGGCCACGGCCCTGCATCCCCAGACCCTGCTCACCTTCACCTACGACGGCAAGACCCTGCCGCCGGAGTACGGCTACCCGATGAAGCTGCGCATGCCCACCAAGCTCGGCTACAAAAACCCCAAGCACATCGTCGCCCTGACGGTCACCAACACCTACCCCGGCGGGTACTGGGAAGACCAGGGCTACAACTGGTTCGGCGGCAGCTGAGCGATCGGCTGCCCTGAAATCGCGGCATCCGGCCGCTCGTTCGTTTCAACCCACTAGGAGTACTGACATGTCTAAACTGCTTGCCACCCTGCTTGCCTCCTGTTTCCTCATGGTCGGTTTCCAGGCCCACGCCCAGGACACCATGAAAAAGGACGCCATGAGCAAAGACGGAATGGCCAAGGACGAAATGAAGAAGGACGACATGGCCAAGGACAGCATGGCCAAGAAGCCCCACAAGGCGGCCAAGAAGCACACCATGGAAAAGGGCGCCATGGAAAAAGGGGAGAAGGGCGATATGGGCAAAGGGGACATGGGCAAGGACGAGATGAAGAAGTAGCCCCCCAAGCGAAACGCCCCGCCGCCGGGTCATCCAGCGTCGGGGCGTTTTCATTGGACCGCACCGGCCGCGCAAGGGCGCCACCGGCCGGGCCGGCGTCAAATCCCCAGGAAGCGGAAGGGCGCGGCCTCCTTGAACTGGGCGTTGGCCATGCCGGCGTAGACGTGGGTCTGGTTGGGGCCCAGGTCGAGCTTCATCACCTTGCCGCTCTTTGCGGAAAAATCCAGCCGGGCCAGGTCGACCCAGAAGACGTTCGGCGTCAGCACCGACTCGAAGAAATACAGCTTGCGCTTGTGGTCGGCGACGGTGCGCCAGCGCGTCGAGGAGATGTTGGGCTGGTCCGGCGTGGTGATGCCGAACGGCACCGAGACGTTGCGTATCACGCTGAAGGCGCTGGCGATGGTCTGGACCGGGTCCGGGGTCTTGGGGATCGCATTCACGTAGAAGGAGGCCCGGGCAAAACGGTCGGCGGCCCGGTTCGTGCCGGGCAGCATGACGGTGCCGCCGATCTGCCGCCAGTACTGGTTCAGCGCCAGCTGCTGCTCGAAGGTCGGCGAATTGGTCATCACCTGGTAGTCGCGGCTGTGGTGGATGACCTGCTTGCCATCGATGTATTCGACGATGGCGCTGTCGCCGCTGGCGTCGGAAAGGGACAGGTGCAGGGTGGCGAGCCGGTCTTCGCCCGGCACCTGGCTGGTGACGATCGTGAACGGCTCTTTCGTCAGGATATCGACCGCCTCCTGCACCGTGGCGAAATTGTCGAGCGCATATTGGGCCCAGGCGGCCAGGGACAGGCCGGAGCGCTTGCCGTCGAACGTCGGGTAGGAGGATTCGACCAGCCACAGCACGTTGGCCACCAGCCCCGCCTCGTTCATGCCGTCGGTGGTGGAAATATCGTAGCCCGAGGCGATCACGCTACCGTATTTCGACGTCCAGCGAATCGAGCTCGGCCCCGCCTCCCCGGACCGCTTCATGCCCCGCGGAAAGACCCACAGGTTGGTCGCCACGTCGCTCTTCCAGTCCATGGAGCGGGCGGTGATCACCTGATCGTCGGCGCCGCGGTAGATGAAGCGGGTGCAGGCCTCCGCCAGGGAGGCCGCGAGCAGGCCCGACGACACGAGCAGGGCGGCGCAGATCGAGGAGAGGGAGGACGGCGAGAAAGACGACGAACGGCGTTTGACGGTCATGGTTTCCCTCGGGTTGGCGCCCCTGCCCCGGCAGCGCATCGGCCACCGGAGCAGGGGCGGTGCCCGTCAGTGGCTGGTGCCTTCCGACAGGGTAGTCTTGTTATAGACGTTGTACTTGCCCACGGGCTTTTTCATCGGAATGCGCTTCACCTCCTTGAGGGTGGCCGCATCGAACACGATCAGGGCGCCGTCCTGCTCCCACAGGCTGGCCAGCACGTACTTGCCGTAGCGGTCGAACTCCACGTGGGCCAGAGTCTTGCCCGGCTCGGGGCGCAGCTTGGCCACCACTTCCAGGGTGCGCTTGTCGATCACCTGCAAGGTGTCGCGGCCCTCCGGGCTCATCATCGAATCGACCCAGGCGTAGGGCGACTTCTCGTGGCTGCGCAGGAAGAAGCCGGGGCCCAGGGTGGGGATGGTGGCCACGGTCTTCCAGGTGTCGGTGTCGATCACCGTGACCTTGCCCGAGCTCAGGTTGGGCGAGGCCATCACCCGCTTGCCCTGCCAGTCGAAGGTGATGCCCGAGCCCAGGTGGGGCATGCCGGAGAGGTCCAGGTCGGCGATCTTGCGCCGCACGTCCAGGTTCACCACCTGGCCCTTGGTGGCCTCCCGGGAGGCGCCGAGCAGGTTCACGTAGTCCTGGGTGAAGAAGAAGTCGTCGAGCACCTGGTCGAGCTTGATGCGGCGCGGGGTGAACTGGCCCGGCAGGGGGTTGCCCTCGCGCATGCGGTAGTCGTGCACCAGCCCTTCCCACACTTCCGGGGCGTTCTTGTCGTAGCGGATCTCCCAGGCTTCGGGCACATCCTTCAAGGCCACCACGAAGCTATGGCGCGGCGCGGCGGTATACACGGCGGACACCCGGCTGCTCTGCTTGCCGGTGGCGTCGGTGACCGGGTAGATGCGCCGCACCGACAAGTCCTTGGCCGACAGCAGCACCAGGGTGCGGGGCAGGTAGTTGGCCACCATCACCCACTCGCCGTCGGCGGACACGGCCACGTTGCGGGTGTTGAGCCCGGCGCGGATCTCGCCCACGGTCTTGAGGTTCCACAAGTCGTACTTGGTCACCCAGCCGTCGCGGCTGGCA
Source organism: Oryzomicrobium sp. (assembly GCF_036820405.1). Lineage (NCBI taxonomy): Bacteria > Pseudomonadati > Pseudomonadota > Betaproteobacteria > Rhodocyclales > Rhodocyclaceae > Oryzomicrobium > Oryzomicrobium sp. The sequence continues at coordinate 160,391 of NZ_DAISLS010000006.1, read as the reverse complement.
AAGAATACGTAGCGCCCGTCCTTGGTGAACTTCGGCCCGCCGTGCAAAGCGTAGCGGCTCTGGAAGCGGTGGATCGGCTCCAGCTTGTCGCCGTCGAGCACCGAGACGTGGTGGTCGCCGGTCTCCACCACCAGAAAGAGGTTCATCGGGTCGGCGGCAAACACCGGCTTGGCCGGCAGCTTGTCGGCGTCCGGCAGCAGCCAGCGCGAGGCGGCCATGTCGGCCTCGCTCCAGGTCGGCGCCGGCACCACCGGGGTGTAGATCCAGTCCGCCAGGGCCTTGATCTGGTCGGCCGAAAGCCGGTCGGCGAAGGGCAGCATCTGGGTGGCCGGGCGGCCCTGGCCGATGACCTTGAGCGCCTCGGCCTTCTTCAGCCGCTCCAGGCTTTCCGGCAACAGGGCCGGACCGGTGCCGCCGGTGCGGCTGGCGCCGTGGCAGCTGGCGCAGTGGGTGGCGAACAGGGCTGCGGGGTCGCTGGCCGCAGCCGCTGCCATACGGGGCGAAGCGGTGGTGACGGCATCTTGTGCCTGGGCGGCGGCGAAGGGCGCTGCGCAAAGCCCTGCCAGGAGAACCAATAGGGACGCGGGTTTCAGAGGAGGCATCGCTAACCTCAAGAATTGACGGGGGTGAGCGGGATGGCATCCCGGAGCGCCTTATCCGGCGCGGCGTTCGCGGCATCGCCCCGGGCAGACTGCCAGCCCGGCGGCAGACCGATCTCATCGTCGGCCAGGTAGCAGCCCGGGTCCTCGCTCCACGGATCGCCGGTCAGCTGCTGGGCGCGCACCCGGGTGTTGCCGTTGCAGATGGCCAGGTGGGCGCAGGCGCCGCAGCGTCCGGTGACCGCCCGGGGGTGCTGCTTGAGGCCGGCCAGGAGCGGGTCGGACAGATCGGTCCAGATCTCGGAGAACGGCCGCTCCTTGACGTTGCCCAGGGTGTGATGCCACCACATGGTGTCCGGATGCACGTTGCCCAGGTTGTCGATGTTGGCCACGTTCACGCCGCTGGAGTTGCCGCCCCACTGGGTCAGTTTGGCCCGGATGTGCTCGGCCTTGTCGGGAAAGCGGCGGGCTACCCAGTGGAGGAAATACACCCCGTCGGCGTCGTTGTTGCCGGTGGTGAATTCCTTGGCCTCGCCCTTTTCCACCCCGGCCCAGCAGCGCTCGAACAGCATGTCCATGGCCGCCCGGGTGCTCTGGTGGTGGGCGTCGGTCTTGCGGTTGCGGTTACCCCGGCCGGCGTAGTTGAGGTGGCTGAAGTAGAAGCGGTCGATGCCCTCCTCCTCCACCAGGTCGAGCAGCCCGGGCAGGTCGTGGGCGTTGTCCTGGGTCATGGTGTAGCGCACCCCGACCTTGAGCCCCCGGTCGCGGCACAGGCGCACGCCGTGTAACGATTTCTCGAAGGCGCCGTCCATGCGGCGGAAGCGGTCGTGGGTTTCGCGGATGCCGTCCAGGGAGACTCCCACGTAGTTGAAGTCCAGCTCGGCGATGCGGTCGATGTTGGACTCGTCGATCAGGGTGCCGTTGGACGACAGGCCGACGTAGAAGCCCATGGCCTTAGCCCGGGCGGCGATCTCCCAGATGTCGTGGCGCAGCAGGGGCTCGCCGCCGGAGAGGATCAGCACCGGTACGCGGAAGCCCTTCAGGTCGTCCATCACCGAAAACACCTGGGCGGTGGACAGCTCGCCGGGAAAATCCTTGTCGGCGGAGATCGAATAGCAGTGCTTGCAGGTGAGGTTGCAGCGGCGGATCAAGTTCCAGATCACCACCGGCCCGGGGGGCGGGCGGCGCGGCCCCACCGGGGTGGGAGCGACCAGTTCCTGCAGGTATTGGGTGATGCGAAACATGGAGCCCTCCGGGTTATGCGGCGCATGGCAGGCAGCGCAAAGAATAGGTCAGCCGGGCGGCGGGCGTAAGGCCCGCTGTGGCGGAGCGCCTCGTGAGCGCATTACACCGCCGCACGCCGCGCCCGGCGTTGATTTCGGTCAGAACAGCGCCCCGGCCGGGCCGTACATCGGGGCGATCAGCCCGCCGAGGGCGTATCCGCCGGCGGAATCTCGGCCAGCAGTTGCTCGACCCAGCCGCGCATGAAGGCGGTACGCCGCTCGGCCTCAGTCCGGCCGGCGGCGGTCTGCATGGTGGCGGCCAGGGTGAACAGCTTGGCCGGAAAATGGTCCAGGGTGTAGGCCAGGTCGTCCACCGGACGGCCGCCGGGCTGAGGCAAGGGTTCCGCAGGACAGTACAGGGGCCGACCGAGCTGGCCGCCCACCACCAGGCAGCGGGCGATGCCCACCGCCCCCAGGGCGTCGAGCCGGTCCGCGTCCTGGACCACCCGGGCCTCGATCGACTCGGGGGGAATGCCGGCGGAAAAGCTGTGGGCGGCGATGGCCTGGCCGATGGCCGGCAGCCAGCCGGCCGGGTAGCCCGCTTCGGCCAGCCAGGCCACGGCCTTTTCGGCGGCCAGGCGCGAGGCCCGGGGCCGGTCCGGCGAATCCTTGGCCACCGCCACGCAGTCGTGCAGCCAGGCCGCCGGCAGCACCACCTCCAGGCGGGCCCCCTCTTCCTGCGCCAAGCGCCGGGCATTGGTCACCACCCGACGCAGATGCTCGTCATCGTGGGCGGCATCGGCCGGGGCGCAAGACCGGGCGAAGGCGGCACAGCGGGCCTCCCAGGCGGCCAGAGCGGCAGGGTCGAGAACATCGGCGGCCGGAACGGAAGCGGGATCGGCCGTGGCGGAAGCGTCGGGAATCGTCATGTCGGGGGGAGAGATCGTCGTTATTGTGGGTACCGGCCGGATCGTGATTGCCGGCCGGGGAACTGCGGCAGCGGCGGCCGCCCGCAGGCAGCCGTCCGCTTCACTCGGCCAGGCGCAGCCCGGCCTTCTTGAGGATGCGGGTGGAAAACAGCACGTCGTGGCCGCGGCAGGCGTCGCCGAGCAACGCCTGAATCCGGGCCACTTTGGCACGCACCTCGTCCCGGGAGGCGCCGTGCACCATGGCGAACAGGTTGTAGGGCCACAGGGGCGGGCGGCGCGGGCGGCGGTAGCAGTGGGTGACGAAATCCAGGCTGCCGATCAGCGGCCCCAGCTCGGCCACCCGGGCGTCGTCCACGTCCCACACGCTCATGCCGTTGGCGGTCCAGCCGATGGCGTAGTGGTTGGGCACCACGCCGATGCGGCGGATCACTCCGTTTTCCAGCAGCCGGGTCAGGCGTGCCCGCACCTCGGCGCCGGACAGGCCCAGGGGCTCGCCCACGGCGTCGTAGGGGCGCGGCACCAGGGGCAGGCCGGCCTGGGTGGCCAGCACCAGGCGGCGGTCGACCGGGTCCAAGACAGGGTCCAGCACGGGAGCGGCTGCGTCCCCGGCCGGGGCAACACGTGTGGTCTCGCTCATACCCGGGCCTCCAGCTTCATCTCGACGAAGAATTCCTCTTCCTTGGGAAAGGCGAACACCGGCAAGCCGGTGGCCGCCTCGATGGCGGCGATGGCCCGGGGGATGCCGTCCGGGGTCTCGGTGGCGAGGACGAACCACATGTTGAGGGCGTGCTCGCGGCGGTAGTTGTGGGCCACCTCGGGCAGGGCGTTGACCGCCTCGGCCACCGCCTCGTAGCGCTCCTCCGGCACCGCCAGGGCGGCCAGGACGAAGGCGCCGCCCATGCGCTCGACCTGGAACAGGGGGCCGAAGCGGGTCAGCACCCGGGCCTCCAGCAGGCGCTCGATGCGGGCGATCAGGGTGGCCTCGGCGCAGCCCAGGGCGGCGGCGGCGTCGGCGAAGGGCGCCTCGCTCAAGGGGAAGTCGCCTTGCAGGCGGGCCAGGATGGCCCGGTCCAGGTCGTCCAGGGGGATCGGCGTGAACGCGCCGCGCCGGGAGGTTTCCGGGGCGGCGGCGGGGGCGGCGGAAACCACGGGCGAAGGGGGCACGGGATCAGGCATAGCGGGCTCCGGTCTGCTTGTAGCGGGTGCGCGAGAACAGCACGGCGTGGGCGTAGCCTTCCAGGCCGAGGCGGCCGCGCAGGTCGGCGATGGTGGCTTCCACCGCGGCCCGGTCCTGGCCGTGGATCATGCAGAACAGGTTGTAGGGCCAGTCCGGCAGCACCCGGGGGCGGCGGTAGCACAGGGTCACCGCCGGTTCCCGGGCGAGGCGCTCGCCCAGGGCGTCGGCGGCCGCGTCGGGCAGGTCGTGGACCAGCATGGCATTGGCGGTGTAGCCCAGCTCGTGGTGGCGCACCACCACGCCGAAGCGCTTGATGATGCCTTCCTCCACCCAGGCGCGGATGCGGGCGATCACCGCCGGCTCGTCCACGCCGATGCGCTCGGCGAGCAGGGCGAAGGGGCGGATGAAGAGGGGCAGCCCTTCCTGCAAGGTCATCACCAGGCGGCGTTCGCCCTCGTCCAGGGTGCGCGGCGAGACGAAGGCCTGCACCGCCGGGACCCGCTCCGCGGCCGGAGCGGAAGGGTCCGCGGCCCCCAGGCCGAAGCCCAGGTCGATGTGGTATTCGGCCAGGAGCGGCAGGCGCAGCACCGGCAGGCCGATGGCCGCTTCGATGGCGGCCAGGGCCGAAGCCAGGCGGCCTTCGGAACCGGCAGTGGCGACGAACCACAGGTTGTAGCGGTGCTCCCGCTCGTAGTTGTGGTTCACCTCGGGAAAGCGGTTGACGATCTGCGCCACCGCCACCAGCCGTTCCGGCGGCACCGCCACGGCGGCCAGGGTCGAGGCGCCGATGCGCTTGGGGGCGAACACGGCGCCGACCCGGGAAATCTTGCCCTCGCGCTTCAGGGCCTCCAGGGCGCGCAGCACCTCGCCCTCGGCCACGCCCAGGCGGCTGGCCAGCTCGGCGTAGGGGGCCGAGCAAAGGGGAAAGTCGCGCTGGAAGTCGTTGAGCAGGCGGAAGGCCAGGGAGCCGGGAGCCGGTGCGGCGGGTTGGCCGCCGGCCTCCGGAGGCGCCAAAGCCTCCGTGGCGCTTTGCGGCGCCGCCTGCACGGCCAGGAACGACGAGCCGCTCACGCCACCGCCTCAGAAGCCCAGCCGGTTGGCCCGGCTGGTGAAGAAGATGCCGGAGGGCGACTTGGCCGCCAGGGTGGCCACCGGGGCGAAGGTGGCAGTGTCGTAGACCACCACCTTGTCGTCGTCCCGGGCCGAGATCCACACCTGCTCGCCCCGGGGGGTGAATTCCAGGTGCAGCACGGCCTTGCCCGGCTCCAGGGTCTTGACGATGGTGTTGGTCAGGGTGTCGATCACCTGGACCCGGCTGTAGTCGGGCACGGCGAAGTTCACCCATACCTGGCGCCCGTCGGGCCGGGCCATGACGAACACCGGCTGGCCGGCCACCGGAATACGGCCCACTTCCTTCCAGGTGGAGAGGTCCACCACCAGCACCTCGTGGCGGCCGATGGCCGGCAGGTAGGCCCGGTTGCCGGCCACGGCCCAGCCGCGCAGGTGGGGCATCTTGAACACCGGCAGCTTTTCCTCGCCCCGGCCGTAGTGGGCCAGCACCCGCTCCACGCCCTTTTCCGGCTGCCACAGGTCGAGCTTGGCGATGCCGTCCTCGCCGAACAGGCCGGCCAGGTAGTAGCGGCCGTCCGGGGTGATCAGGGCGTCGTAGGGCTGGTGGCCGATCTTGCCGATCTTGGTCACCTTGGGCGCCTTCACGTCGGACAGATCGGCGATCCAGATGGCGTCGGCGTCGAACAACGAATAGATGAAGCGCCGCCCGGGCAGGTCGGCGATGCCCACCACCCGGGAAAACTTCTTGCTGCCGTCGGCGGCGGTGTATTCGGCGGGCAGGTCGGCCACCAGTTCCAGGGTCTTGGCGTCGAACACCTTGACCCCGCCCGGCTCGTAGTTGGCCGCCGCCACCAGGGTGCCGTCCTGGGAGACGGCGCCACCGATGGAGTTGCCGCCCTGGATGACGCGCTTGGCGATGCCGGCGGTGAGCAGGTCCACCTTGGTCAGGCCGCCGTCGCGGCCGAAGATGTAGGCGTAGCGCCCGTCCCGGGAATAGACGGCGGAGGCGTGGGACAGGTCCCCCAGGCCGGCCACCTGGGCGTAGGGCGCCCGGGCGGTGGTGTCCACCAGGGTCAGTTGGCCCGAGGCCCGCTCCACCACCAGCCCCAGGTCGCCGGTACCGCGCAGGGCCGATGCCGTGCCGGAACCGCCCGGCGTGGCGCAGGCAGCCAGGCCGGCGCTGGCCAGGGCGAGCAGCGCAGCGCGCCAGGCGCGGCCCCAGGTCGTCGCGGCAACGCCGCGGGTCATCGCAAGGATGTGGTGCGGGCCACGCCCGGTCATGTTCCCCGTCATGTTGCCTTCCTCATCGGTACTGGCCGCCCCAAAGGGCTGGCGCGATTGCATGATCGGGCCATTGTCGGCAAAGCCCGGGATCGGCGCAAAGGGATCGGCCGATGGGCTTGATACCGGTCAAACCCCGCGCCAGGCGCGGACTTTGGCGATGTTACCGGGACGCCGGACGCCATTCCAGACGTCTAGCCCCGGGGCAGCTTGCCTTCCACCTCGGCCCGGGTCACCGCGCCGACCTTGGCCATGAGCGGATTGCCGTTGGCCTCGACGACGACGGTGTACGGCAGCCCGCCCACGGTGTTGCCCAGGCGGCGCATCAGGGCCAGGCCGGCCATGGGGGTGATCAGCACGTTGGCGTAGCCGACGCCCATGGACTTGAGGAAGGCGCCGACCGCCTTGGGGTCTTCCTCCACCGCCATGCCGAGCACCGTCAGGTCCTTGCGTTCCCGGGCCAGGGCGGCCAGCTCGGGCATCTCGCGGCGGCAGGGGGCGCACCAGGTGGCCCAGAAGTTCACCAGCAGGCGCTTGCCCCGGTAGGCCGCCAGGGCGGCGGGCTTGCCGTCGAGGCCGACGACCGGGGTGCGGAACAGTTCGTCCAGGGCGCCCTTTTCCAGCTCGGCCGCCCCGGCCGGAGCGGTGCCGCCCAGGGCCAGCAGGGGCGCCCCCGCCAGGGCCGGCAAGGCGGCGAGCAGCCGGCGGCGGCGGGCCGACGGGGCGTCGAAAACGGATTCGGTGGATTCCGGCCGGCAGGCGGCGCAGGAACGGATGATCGGGGGCAGGACAAGCATGGGCGCGGACTCCGCAACACAGTGGCGTGACCGCCAAGCATACCTGCTGCGGCCGCCGGCCACGAAGGCGCTCTCTACCCGCCTGCGGCCCCCCCCAGAAAACGCTCCCCGTTTTTGATCCCGGGCAAACCGCCCCGCGCCGGGGCGGTGCGACAATCGGCCGCAGCGTATCCGGGGGAAATCGCGGCATTTGCGGATGACACCTTTCCGCCCCGCCCGTACACTCTGCCCGGCCCGTTTATCCCACACCCTGCCTTTTCTCATGCCCCGCCTGCTTCCCCGCACGTCCGGATTAATCGACCTGGTGATCTTCGCCGCCGTGGTCGCCCTGGGCGTGGCCGCCTGGCGCTTCGCCCCCCTGCTGCTCAAGCAGCCGGACGTGGCCCTGGCCGACCTGGACTGCGCCCTGGGCCGCGTCGTGTGCCGGGCCGAGCTGCCCGGCGGCGGCTCCCTGGCCCTGGAAGCCCGGGCCGACGCCGGCGGCGACCTCCAGCCGGGCCAGCCGATGCAGCTCACCGCCACCGTGCAGGGCGTGGCGGTGGAAGCGGTGACCGTGGTGTTCACCGGCGCCGAGATGGAGATGGGCTACAACCCGGCCCCCCTCGCCGCCGCCCTGGCGGAACCCGGGGGCGTCGCCGTGTTCCGCGGGCCGGCCACCATTCCGGTGTGCGTCACCGGCCCCATGACCTGGCGGGCCACCGCCAACCTGATCCTGGGCGGCCGCACCGTGGCCGTGCCCTTCCGCTTCGCCACCGGCGGCAGCCCCGCCGGCCACTGATCGCCATGAACGCCCCCGCCACGCCGCCCCGCGACCCGGCCGCCCGCCGGGTGCTGATCGCCACCCTGGTGCTGCTGGTGGCGGTGACCGCCGCCCTCGTCGCCTGGCAGCCGGGCCGCCCCGACCGGGGCACCCTGCCGGGCAGCGCCGGCCGGGACGTGTCCTTCGCCCTCCAGTCCGCCGACGGTCCGGTGCGCCTGGCCGACTTCCGCGGCCAGGTGGGGGTGGTGTACTTCGGCTACACCTTCTGCCCCGACGTCTGCCCCACCTCCCTGGCCACCCTGGGCGCCGCCCTGGGCTCCCTGTCGGCGGCGGAACTGGCCCGGGTCCAGCCCTTCTTCATCTCGGTGGACCCGGCTCGGGACACCCCGGAGCAGCTCAAGAATTACAGCCGCTTCTTCCACCCCAAGCTGCTCGGCCTGACCGGCAGCCCGGAAGCCATCGCCGACGTGGCCCGCCGCTACGGCGTCTATTACGCGGCGCAAACGCCTGCCGTAGGCGATACTGGCTACAGCGTGGACCACACCTCGGTGCTCTACCTGATCGGGCCGGACGGCAGCCTGGCCGGCCAACTACCCCACGGCACGCCGCCGGCGGAAGTGGCCGCCGCCCTGCGCCGGCTGCTCGCCGCGTCCTGAATCCAGCCCTGCCCTTTTCCATAAACGAAAGGATCGTCCCATGCGTCTGCTGTTCGCCCTGCTCGCCTCCGGCCTGACCGCCCTGGCCGCCCCCGCCTTCGCCGCCGACCTGTCGGTGAGCAACCCCACGGTGCGCGCCGTGCCGCCGACCCAGAAGGTCACCGGCGCCTTCCTCACCATCAAGAACGCCGGCAGCGCCGACCGCAAGCTGGTGGCCGCCGAAAGCCCGGTGGCCGACACCGTGGAACTGCACAACCACATCAACGACAACGGCGTGATGAAGATGCGTCCGGTCAAGGAAATCGACGTCAAGGCCGGCGGCGAGGCCGTGCTCAAGCCGGGCAGCTACCACATCATGCTGATCGGCCTGAAGCAGCCGCTGAAGGAAGGCGACCAGGTGCCCCTGACCCTCAAGTTCGACGACGGCACCGCCCTCAAGGTGGAGGCCCCGGTGCAGCGCCCCGCTCCGGCCGCCATGGACCACGGCAACATGAAGCACTGAGCCGGCCCCTGCCCCGCACCAATGCAAACGCCCCGCCTTGCGCGGGGCGTTTGCATTGGGAGACCGCCCCCCGGCCCGCAGGTGAAGGAAACGGCGAAGGCACGCCGTGCACTGCCTTGGGCGCGGATCGTAACGGGCGGATCAGAGCTGGCGCGGACGCCAGCCGGTGTGGCGCAGCCGGTGGAACTGGGCCAGCTGGTGGGTGCGCTCGAAGTACTCGGGGGCGTCCGGCACCGGCACCACCTCGCCCATGCCCACCGGCAGGAGCGACAGGTGGGCGAAGCGGGCAGCGTGGTCCACGTCGATCTCGACGCCCTCGGCCAGGCCCAGTTCGTCGCGCAGATAGTCGGCGATGGCCCGGGACAGTTCGTCGGCCATGTGCAGGAAGCCTTCCCAGGTGCGGGGCAGGATCACCGTGTCGAACACCACCGAGAGCAGGGCCCGTCCCGGGTAGGAGCGGATGGGGGTGGCGGTGATGCGGCAGCGGCAGTCGAAACGGCGCTCGACGGCGCGGCGGATGTCTTCGAGGTTGTTCATGGGCGTGCTCCAGGCGGAGATGGCTCCCGTGCAGGCAGCCGGTGCCGGGCTCTGGACTCCGGGCCGTGGGAACGGCGCAAACACGCCACCCTCGGCCGCACGCCGAAACTCAAAAACTAGCGTCCCGGATCGGGGAACCCCCGCATCAGCTGCTGCACCACCCAGGTCGCCTCCGCCTCGCTCAACATGCTGCTCCAGGGCGGCATCGGCGTCCCCTTACGTCCATAGAACACAGTGGCGGCCAAAGATTCCTCGGGTTTTCCGGCCAGGGCCTCCGGCGTCAGGGCCGGGCCCAGGCCGCCCTTGAAGGTCATACCGTGGCAGGAGCCGCAGTCCTGGCGCACCATGCGCACGATCTCGGCGCGGCGCGCCGGCGACGGCGAAGCCGTGTCGGCATCGGCGCGGGCGGCCCCCGGGGCGGCCAGGAGCGCGGCGCAGGCCAGGGTGGGGAAAAGGGTACGGAAACGGAACGGGATCATGGCAGGCAGGGGAACGAAAAAGACCGGCAGAACGAAGGCGGCGGACGACGATCGAAAGCGGAACAGGGGACCGCGGGAGATAACCCTACTCTGATCGTGGCGGCGCAGGGCCTCCTTGACCGGAATCAAGGAGGGACGGGGCGATCCGGGCAAACTCCGGTCATGACGCCTGCGTCGCAGCCGTCGGGCCGGCGAGCGCGAAATGTTGTACCCTGCCACCCCACCCACGTTCCAACGTGCCACCGAGAATTCAGCGAATGAAGCTCCTGCCCAATGATCCCATGGCCCGCCGCGGCATCGAGCCCGGTACGGTGTATCTCGTCGGGGCCGGTCCCGGCGATCCGGAGCTGCTCACCCTGCGCGCCGCCCGCCTGATCGGCGGGGCCGACGCCCTGGTCTACGACCACCTGATCGGCGAATCCATCCTCGACCTGGCGCCGGCCAACGTGCGCCGGGTGTTCGTCGGCAAGGAATCGGCCAACCATTCCCTGCCCCAGGACGACATCAACCACCTGCTGGTGAAGCTGGCCCAGGAAGGGCTGCGGGTGGTGCGGCTGAAAGGCGGCGACCCGTTCATCTTCGGCCGGGGCGGCGAGGAGATCCAGGTGCTGGCCCGCCACGGCATCCCCTTCGAGGTGGTGCCCGGCATCACCGCCGCCGCCGGCTGCGCCGCCTACGGGGGCTTTCCCCTCACCCACCGGGACCACGCCCAGACCCTGGTATTCGCCACCGGCCACCTCAAGGACAACACGGTGGACCTGGACTGGACGGCCCTGGCCCGGCCGCGCCAGACCGTGGTGTTCTACATGGGCGTGGCGGCAGCCAAGGAAATCTGCCGCCAGCTGATCGCCCACGGTCTGCCCGCCGACACCCCGGCCGCCGCCATTGAGAACGGCACCACGGTGCGCCAGCGGGTGGTGGCCGCCACCCTGGCAACCCTGCCCGAGCGCATCCGCCTCGACCGAGTCAAGCCGCCGGCCCTGCTGGTGGTGGGCGGCGTGGTGGACCTGCGCCAGTGCTGCGCCTGGTTCGCCCCCGACGCTGCGGACACTGCGGACACTGCGGACGCGGCGGACGCAGCGGACGGAGCCGCCGGCCACGTCCCGGCGCCCCGGATCGCCCAGAGCGCCTGACCGCTCCGCTGTGCCCCACCATCTGAAACGCCGCGCCAGTCGCGGCGTTTCAGCATGTGCCCTCGGGATGCGGCGTCTGTAGCCATTCTCCGCCCAGGCATCGTGAAGAAGCCCGACTGGCGCGGCTTTCCGGCCATCGTCGGACCGGGATGCCGGTACCGGACGGCCCGCTGACAGACAAACGTCATCCTGCGGCCATGGGAGCGTCATGGGGCGTTTATAGCCTTGCCGGTTTTCCACTCCCACCGGAGAACCCATGGCCCGCTCCACTGCCCGCCGCCCCGCCCGCTCCCCCCTTACCGTAGCCCTGATGGCCGCCCTGCCCCTGGCCGTCGCCCTGCCGGCCGCGGCCGAGACCGCCCCGGCCTACCCGGCGGTGCTCGAAGGCCACGCCATCCTGCCAGCCCGCAGCTTCGTCGCCCCGCCCAAGGACGCACCGGAGAGCCTGCGCACCTCGGGCAAGTACACCCGCCCGGACGGCCGCCGCGAGGACAGGCTGGGCAGCATCGCCGGCACCTCCTACCTGTCGGCCAAGGAGGCGCCGCGCCCCACCGGCATCAGCCTGCCCTTCGACGGCCAGCCGGTGCAGGGTTTTTCCGGCATCAAGGCGATGAAGGACGGCAGCTACTGGGTGCTCACCGACAACGGTTACGGCGCCCGCAACAACTCGGCCGACGCCATGCTGATGTTCCACCACGTCAAGCCGGACTGGAAGCACGGCGGGGTCAAGCGCCTCAACACCGTGTTCCTGCGCGACCCGGACAAGAAGGTGCCGTTCCTGATCGTCAACGAGGGCACCAAGTCCCGCTACCTGACCGGGGCCGATTTCGACCTGGAGTCGATGCAGTTCGTCGGCGACCACGTCTGGTTCGGCGACGAACTGGGGCCCTACCTGATCCAGGCCGACCGCCAGGGCAAGGTGCTGGGCGTGTTCGAGACCGAGGTGGACGGCAAGGCGGTGCGCTCCCCGGACCACTACGCGGTGACCACCCCGGCCACCCCCGGCGCCTTTTCCACCCCGGTGCGCCGCTCCCGGGGCTTCGAGGGCATGGCCGCGTCCAAGGACGGGCGCTTTCTCTACCCCCTGTTCGAAGGCCCCCTGTGGAACGAGGCCGAGAAGAAGTGGGAGAGCGCCAATGGCAAGGATTACCTGCGCATCCTCGAATTCGACGTGGCCCGCCGCGCCTGGACCGGCCGGTCATGGAAGTACGCCCTGGAGCAGAACGGCAACAACATCGGCGACTTCAACATGATCGATGCCGACACCGGCCTGATCATCGAGCGCGACAACGGCGAGGGCCTGCCGGAAACCGGCTGCGACGGCCAGCCCCGGGTCGATTGCCAGAACGTGCCGGCCCGCTTCAAGCGCATCTACAAGGTGAGCCTGAAGGACGCCGACGCCAACGGCTTCGTCCGGAAGATCGGCTACATCGACCTGATGGCCATCCAGGACCCGCAGGGCGTGGCCCGGGTGGGTGGCAAGGACGGCAAGTTCGCCTTTGCCTTCGTCACCGTCGAGGATGTGGACGTGGTGGACGGCGAGCGCATCGTCGTCGCCAACGACAACAACCTGCCCTACTCCGCCGGCCGCCAGCTGGGCAGGAACGATGACAACGAGTTCATCCTGCTGCGGGTGCCCGAGCTGCTCCAGGCCCGCTGATCCGGCCTGGCCCGGCGCATAAGACAAACCCCGTGGAACCCCGCGACTGGCGCGGGATTCCACGGGGCCGGGTGCAACAGCCGCAGAGGATGCGGTAGCGCGGCTTACTGCTTGGCGGCGACGATGTCGCCCTTGGTGTCGAGGCCCAGGATGTAGCCGAAGCTCACCTGGTGGAAACGCCCCACGGTGTAGTCGTCGTGGATGGCGAAACCGAAGTTGTAGGCCTTGCCCGGCACCAGGGTCACGTCGCCCTCGCCGCCCGGGGCCAGCTTGCGGGTGAAGGTCACCGTCCAGGTGTCGCCCTTCTGCTCGCCCTTGGCCTCGACCAGGCCCTTGCCGCCTTCCATGACCCGCTTGTCGGCCACGTAACCGTCGTGGCTCTTGCCTTTCGAGGTCCACTGGATCAGGTCGTAGAACTTGCCGGAAGCCAGGCTGCCATCCTTGACGTACTTGGTCTTCTTCTCGTCCTTAGCGTCGGGCATGGTGCGCGCATCGCCGTGGCAGGTAGCCCAGCAGCCGCCCTGGTCGGCCAGGTCCACCTTGTGGTCTTCGAGCATGAAGGCCAGCTTGACCGGGTTGTCCTTGTCCATCTTCTCGCCGCCGCCGGCGGGCTGCTTCCAGGTAAAGCGCAGGTAGAGGTTGGCGCCGTCGTGGGCGGCCTGCACCTGGACCGGGATCGAGCCGGCCTTGCCCTTGATCGGGCGGGGCTCGTTGCGGGCGCCGGAGGCGATCTTCTTGCCGATGTCGGCCACTTCCTCCTCGTGGCAGCCGATGCACTGCTCGCCCTTCTTGATGCCCTTGGCGCCACCGTGCTCGCTGCCCTTCATGATCCATTCGAGGGGCGAGGCGCCGGGGTAGAAGACGGTGATTTTCTTGGCCGGCACCTTGCTCCAGTCGGGAGCGGCGGCGTTGGCGTTGCCGGCGGCAAAGGCCAGGCCGAGGGCGGCGGCCAGGGTGAGCTTGCTGAAATGGGCCAGAGCGGTGGTCATGGGGATTCTCCTGTGGCGAAAACGTGTCGGGGTCGGGGTGGCGGACGGTCCCCGGGCATCCTGGACGCCCGGGGCTGGCGGACGATGCTTACTCGTCGTCCTCGTCGGTCATGTCCTTGGGTTTGTGGTGGGCAATGCCCTTGTGGCAGTCGATGCAGGTGCCGCCGTCCTGCTGGGCCAGCTCGTGCTGCTTGCGCGCGCGCTGCTTCTGGGAATCGGCGTTCATGCCCTGGAAGCTGTGGCAATTGCGGCATTCGCGGGAATCGCTCTTCTTCATGCGTTCCCACTCGTGGCGGGCCAGCTCCAGGCGCTTGGCCTCGAACTTTTCCTTGGTGTCGATGGTGCCCACCAGCTTGCCGTAGACCTCTTTGGAGGCCTGGATCTTGCGCAGCACCTTGTAGGTCCACTCCTTGGGCACGTGGCAGTCCGGGCAGGTAGCGCGAACGCCGGTGCGGTTGGTGTAGTGGATGGTCTGCTTGTATTCCTGGTAGACGTTGTCCTTCATCTCGTGGCACGAGATGCAGAACTCCAGCTTGTTGGTCGCCTCCATGGCGGTGTTGAAGCCGCCCCAGAGGATGATGCCGGAGACGACGCCGACGGAAAGCAGGGCGAGCACCGAATACTTGGCGCTGGGTTTGCAAAGGCAGCCGCAAAGGCGGCGGAACAGGCCCTCCCGGGGGGCCGGGGATTGATCGGGAGTGTGTTCGGGCATGGCGATCCCACCTGAGCCCGCCGGGTTCTGCGCCCGGCCGGGCGGAATTCTGGAGAGGGCGGCGGGCGAACCCGCCGCCGGTCCGGTACGGCACCGCACGGCCTCCCGGGCCGCGACGGGCACCCGGGAGGCCGATGCGCGCGGCGCTTAGTACACGTCGTGCTGGGTGTTGAGGATGTTGAACTTGCCGGTGGGGGTGATCATCTTCGGATCGGTGATCACCTTCTTCACGGTCAGGGTCTTGTCGTCATACACCACGATGGCCGACTGGTCGGCCTTGCCGCCCCACAGGGAGATCCACACCTCGGTGCCGTCGGCGCTGTACTCGGGATGCACGGCGCGGCGGATGGCCTTGGTTTCCGGCAGGCCGGAGTCCTTGGCCACGTTGAGGATCTTGGTCGGCTTGGACAGGTCGCTGATGTTCCACACCGCCACCGACTCGGCCACTTCCCGTTCCGGGTTCTGCGGCGCGTCGGCCCACAGGTGCTTGGACTTGGGATGGGTCTTGACGAACAGGTTGCCGGAGCCGGTGTTCTTGACCTCCTGCACCACCTTCCAGGCGTTGGCCTTGTGCTTGGCCGGGTCGGTGCCGATCAGGGAGATCACGTCGGCGCCCAGGTGGCCGGTGGCCCACACCGGACCGAACTGGGGATGGACGAAGTTGGCGCCGCGACCCGGGTGGGGAATCTTGGCCGTGGGCACCAGGGCCGCCAGCTTGCCTTCCTTGGTATCGACCACCGCCACCTTGTTGGAGGCGTTGGCGGCCACCAGGAAGTAGCGCTTGGACGCATCCCAGCCGCCGTCGTGCAGGAACTTGGCGGACTCGATGGTGGTTTCCTTGAGGTTGTTGATGTCGGAGTAATCCACCAGCTTGATCTGGCCGGTCTCCTTGATGTTCACCACCCACTCGGGCTTGGTCATGGAGGCGACGATGGAAGCCACGCGGGGTTCCGGGTGGTACTCGCCGTCCACGGTCATGCCGCGGGTGCTGACGATCTTGATCGGCTTGAGGGTGGCGCCGTCCATGATGGCGTACTGGGGCGGCCAGTAGCCGCCGGCGATGGCGTACTTGTCCTCGAAGCCCTTGAACTTGGAGGTATCCACCGAACGGGCGTCGTAGGCCACCTTGACCTCGGCCACCACTGCCGGCTTCTCCATCCACAGGTCGATCAGGGACAGACGACCGTCGCGGCCGATCACATACACGTAACGGCCGGAGGCGGAAACACGGGAGATGTGCACCGCATAGCCGGTCTTGACGATGCTGCTGATTTCCTTGGTGTCGCCGTCGATCAGCGCCACCTCGCCGGTGTCGCGCAGGGTGACCGACATGACCTTCTGCAGATTCAGCTTGTTCATCTGCTTCTTGGGCCGCTGGTCCACCGGAACAATCAGCTTCCAGGTCGCCTCCATGTCCTTCATGGAGAACTCCGGCGGCACGTCCGGAGTGGTCTGGATGTAGCGGGCCATCAGGTTGATCTCATCCTTGGACAGGATGTCGTCGAAGTTCACCATGCCGCCCTCGGTGCCGTAGGAGATGATCTTCTCCAGACGGCCGGTGCCGAGCTTGGTGGTGCCCCCTTCCTGATTGGAGCCGTCGGGCAGCTTCTTGGTCCAGTGCGGCTCAAGGTTCTTGCCCGTGGCGCCCTTGCGCAGCACGCCGTGGCAGCCGGCGCAGCGCTCGAAGTAAATCTTCTTGGCCTGTTCCTTCTCGGCCGCAGTCAGTTCCGGCCCGGCGGAGCCGGATGCCTGGGCAAGGGCATTGCCCACGGCGAACGGCAGGGCCGCCAGGGCGAATGCCCCCCCGATTACCCAGTGGCGCTTGCTAATGGTCTTCTTGGTCATGGTTCTCACTCTCCTGAAAAGGGGGACACGAACCTGACCGGCGCCAAGGCGCACGGGACCGGCCCCGCGGAGAGTGGGCTGCCGTGAAGGACCACGGCATACCCAGGTGTCGCTGCCACGCACAGCCTCGCCCGTGAGCGAACTGCTGCGCCAACCGATCAACAACCCGATGTGGCGACGGCTCCGAACCTCCCCTTCGGAACGACCGGCTCAAGAGCTCCCGACCCCTATTACCTGGGAGCAGGCCTTGCCGGATTCATATCCACCGCGGGAAGGAAGGTACCCTTGCCACCAGCGGGGCAACTTTGACAAAACTTAAAAATCCCCTAACGGGACAAAGCCTTATCGCCAGCACGGGTAACGCCGTCGTAATAAATCCGGCCCGCCGCCGGCCGCCAAAACGGTGCGCAAAAACGGCCTTCGGAAAACGACGACACCCCGGCGCCTTGGGGCGTCCGGGGTGTTTTTTGCAGCACGTCAGATAACGGTCAGAAGCCCTATTCAGGCGCCGATTTTTCCCCGCCGACGGCCCTCATCGGCGGGGTGGGCGGCAAGGACCTAAATCACCCTGAAACCGTGGGTTCCGTCGCGGCCGAGCTGGGCCACCAGGCCGAATTCCCAATCCAGGTAGCCCTGCATCGCCTCCCGGGGGTTGTCGGTGCCCTCGTAGGGGCGCCGGTAACGGTCGATGGGTTCCGAAGCCAGATGCTCCTCGCCGCCGACGGTGGGATTGCCGGCGGCGGCCCAGGCCGGGGTGCCGCCGGCCAGCACGGCCACCTCGCCCTCCACCAGGGCCGCCAGCTCCGCCGCCGCCAGGCGGGCCAGGCCGTCGTCCAGGGTGCCGTCGCCGGCCACCACGTAGCGGGCGGCGGCCGGCAGCCTGGCCACGGCGGCGGCCAGATCGGAACGCAACGCGAACCAGGCCCCCGGCACGTGGGCGCGGCGGTAGGCGATGCCGGGGGACACATCCACCACCACCGCCCTGGCCGGGGTGGCGAGCCAGTCGGCCAGGGCCGCCGGCGTCACTGCGGCAACCTCGGGCAGGGCCGGCAGGGGCGCCTGCCACGGGCCGCGTTCGCTGAAGGCGGCCGGCGGCACGCCGTCGAGCACCGCCACCTCCCAGCCCATCTGGGCCAGCCAGGAAGCGCTCATGTTGGCCCGGGCGCCGTCGTCGTCCACCAGCACCAGGCGGGCGCCGCGCACCGGGGCCACCATCTCGGTCTCCTGCACCAGTTGGCCACCCGGAGTGGAACGGAAGCCCGGCAAGTGGCCGGCAGCGTATTCCTCCGGAGTACGCACGTCGAACAGGTAGGTGGTGCGGCCGGTCTCGCCGCGCCAGCGTTCCAGGTCGGCCGGAGAAGCGCGGGCCACCCCGGCCCGGTCGGCCACCCGGCGGGCCCGGGTGGCCCCCTCGTCCCGGGCGGCGCCGGACACGGCGGGGAAGCGCCGACCCTGGCCCTTGTCCAGGGTCTGGCCGGCCAGGGTCCAGCCGATGGTGCCGTTGCGCAGGGCCGCCACCGGGTTGGGGATGCCGGCATTCACCAGGGACTGGGTGCCGATGATGCTGCGGGTGCGGCCGGCGCAATTGACGATCACCCGGGTCTCGGGCCGGGGCGCCAGGGTAGGCACCCGCAGCACCAGCTCGGCCCCGGGCACGCTGGTGGCGGTGGGGATACTCATGGTCTGGTACTCGTCGAAGCGGCGGGCGTCCACGATCACCACGTCGGCTCCGGCGTCAATCAGGGCCTGGACCTCCTCGGCGGCCAGGGACGGCGTGTGGCGCTCGGCCTCCACCAGCTCGCCGAAGGCCTTGCTCGGCACGTTCACGTCGCGGAACACCTCGCCGCCGGCGGCCACCCAGCCAGCCAGCCCGTCGGCGAACAGGGCCACGTTCGAATAGCCCAGGGCGATCAGGCGCCGGGCGGCGGTGTCGGCCGGGCCGCCCGGCGCGCCGTCGTCGTCGAGCACGGCGATGGCCACGTCGCGCCGGGGCAGCTTGGCGTAGGCATCCAGCTCGATGCGCGCCAACGGCAGGTTGGCGGCGAACAAGGGGTGGGCCTGGGCGTGGGGATCTTCCTCGCGCACGTCGAGGAGCGCGATCTCGCGCTTTTCCAGCAGGGCGGCGCGCACCACAGCGTAGGTGCGCACGGGCAGGGCAGGCTGAATACTCATCGGCGCATCAACTCCACAGATTGGGGACGAGGGCGCTGGCGTACCCGGAGACGAAGGACTTGGCCGCCCCAGTGGCCGGGTCGAAGACGTGGCGGTCGATGCGGCCGATGTTGCCGCCATAGACGTGGATGCTGATCGACGCCTGGTCGGTCAGGTCGTTGGCCACCTCGTGCACGTCGCCTATGCGGGGCGACACGGCGGTCACTTGGCCAGGCAGCAGCACGCTGGAACCGCTCACGACGAAAGAGCCGTCGGCCTGGCGCACGTAGTCGGTGGCCCGTTCCCGGCCGCGCAAGCCGCCCACCAGGCCCCACACGGTGTGGTCGTGCACCGGGGTCTTCTGCCCCGGCCCCCAGACGAAGCTGACCACCGAGAAGCGGTCGAAGGGGTCGGCGTAGAGCAGGTACTGCTGGTAGTAGGTGGGATGGGGCGCGGCAAAGGCTTCGGGCAACCAGTCGTCCTGAGCCACCAGGCGGGCGAGCAGCTGGCCGCCCTCTTCCAGGATGCGCGGCTCGGCTGGATTGGCGTGGAGCAGGGCCGACAGGCCCCGCACGAAGGTGAGCAGTTTTTGATTGGGTTGGTTGGTTTGGCTGGCTTGGTTGGACTGGCTCATGGCGTTCTCGGACAAAGGCAGGAAGGGAAATGGGGACGAAGAGGGATAAGGGGAAACGAGGTCAGTCCTGGGCCTCCCGCTCCGCCTGGAGGCGGAGGGAAAGCAGGCCGGCGGCGGCATTGAGGGTTTCCAGGTGGGGCACCGGCACGCCGGCCAGGCCGGCCAGTTCCACCACCGCGCCGACCAGGGGTGCCACCTCCAGGGGACGGCCGGCGAGCAGGTCCTGAAGCATGGAGGTGCGCACCACGCCCCGGGCGCCCACCGCGGCGCTGCGCGCCAGGCGGGCCGCCGGGTCGGCCCCGGGGCCATGGCCGGCGCCGTAGGCCCGGGCCACGTTGCGCACCTCGGTCATGGCCGCCAGGATCAGCGCCTGGGTCGGCGGGTAACCGCACAGGGAGGCCATGTCGGCCCGGGTCAGGGCGCTCAGGGGATTGAGCACGGCGTTGCCGAGCAGCTTGTCCCACACCGCGTCGCGCAGCCGGTCGGTCACTTCCGGCGGCAGGCCGGCGGCGGAGAAGGCTTCGGCCACCGCCAGCAACTCCGGGTCCGGAACCCCGCCGGCAAAGCCCCCGGGACGGCCAAGGACGAAACGGTCGCCGGCGGCGCGCACCGCCCGCACCTGATGCCCGGCCAGGCGCTCCATGGACTTGTGCACCACGCAGCCGATCACCCGCGCCACGGGCAGGGCTGCCGCCAGATTCCCCCCCGGGTCGGCAGCCTGGACGGCGCGGCCGTTGTGGGGGCCGGCCTCGCCCTGGAAATACCACCAGGGGATGCCGTTCTGGGGCAGCAGCAGTTGGGTGCGGGGACCGATCCAGGGCAGCAGGTCGGGCAGGGCGTCGGACAGTTGGTGGGCCTTGAGGGCGGCGATCAGCACGTCCGCCGCCTCGTCCGGGGCCGGCGGTTCGCTCACCGAGCGCACCGCCACCTCGGGGGCCAGGGCGTGCTCGCCCTCTTCGTCCACCGCCACGGCAGCCAGGGGGCGGCCGGGGCGCACCGCCAGAATGACTTCCTGGCCGGACAGGCCCAGCCGGGCCGCCATGTACAGGCCCACGGCGCCGCCGCCGATGACGGCAAAGCGCAGCCGCCCGTTGGATGCGGCGCTGACAGGGTGGGCAACGTGCGCGGCACGGAGGGATTTCGGATCAGTCGGCATAGCCTGGCAACTCCCGGTCGAGACGGCGCAGCAAGGCGGCCCATTCCCGCCTGCCGCTGGGGAAGAACTCAGCTGTACGACCGTAGATCGCCCGGGCCTGTTCCACGGTGCGCGCCACCACCTCGGGCGGCGGCTGGCGCAGGGGGACCCCGGCGGACTGGGCGGCGAGCTGGAAGCGGCAGGCCCGCTCCAGCCGCCAGATGCGCGAGAAGGCTTCGGCCATGGTGCGCCCCACGGCCAGGGTGCCGTGGTTGCGCAGGATGAGCAGGGACCGGTCACCCATATTGGCGAGCAGGGTGGCCCGCTCGGCCTCGTCGAGCACCACGCCGTGGAAGTCGTGGTAGGCCACTTGGCCGTAGACCATCAGCCCCATCTGGGTGAGGGGCAGCAGGCCGGCCTCCTGGCAGGACACCGCCACCCCTTCCCGGGTGTGCAGGTGCACCACTGCCTCGGCCTCGGCGACGTTGCCGTGGATGGCGCCGTGGATGACCACGCCGGCCGGGTTGAGGTCCCCGGCGCCGCCCACCACGCGGCCGTCCAGGTCAACCTCCAGGATCGACGAGGCGGTCACCTCCTCGAACAGCAGACCCAGGGGATTGATCAGGTAGCGGTCGTGACGGCCCGGCACGCGGATCGACAGGTGGGTGGCGAGCAGGTCGGTCCAGCCGAGCAGGGCCACCAGGCGGCAGGCGGCGGCCAGGTCGACGCGGGCAGCCTGGTGGGCGTCCGGAGCGGACGGGATGAGGGATGCGGTCATGAATAAGAAACGATCGGGAACGATCAGGAACGAAGCGTTGCAGTGAGGCGCTTGGGATGGCGCAGCAGGTCCAGGGCGTCGAGGATCGAGGTGCACACCAGGTCGGCCTTGGCCAGGGTGGCGACCGCCCCGCCCTCGCGCTGGACCAGGCCGATGCCCAGGGCTGCGGCCTCGACCATGCGCCGGTCGTTGCGGCCATTGCCGATGGCCGCCACCTTGTCGGCGCCCAGGCCGACGATGAAGGCCAGCTTGGTCTCGGCCTGGCCTTCGACCGGGGCAATGTGCAATTGCAGCGGCAGCCCGGCCAACTGCTCCCGAGCCAGGCCGAAGGTGTCGGCGGTGATGACGTGGATGGACAGGTCCGCCGCCAGGGCGGCCAGGGCCTCGGCCACGCCGGGCAGCAGGCGGCCATCCACCGCCAGGGTGCCGTTGTAGTCGAGGACCAGGTGCTCCAGGGCCAGGGGGCCGAAGCCGGGGATGTCGATGGCGATCATCGCAGCGGGCCGTCTCAGTCGAGCTTGGCGCCGGAGGCCTGCACCACCTTGCCCCACTTGCTGTAGTCCTCGCGGATCAGCTCGGCGAACTTCTCCGGCGAGGAGGACAGGGTGTCCAGGCCCTGGGCGGCCAGCTTCTCCTGCACCTCGGGCAGCCTGGCGATGCGCACCAGCTCGGCGTTGAGGCGCTTGACCACGTCCTTGGGGGTGGCCGCCGGCACCACCAGGCCGAACCAGGAGGCGGCCTCGTAGTGGCCCAGGCCCTGCTCGATGGCGGTGGGCACGTTGGGCAGCAGGGGGGAACGTTCGCGGCTGGAGATGGCCAGGGCCTTGATCTTGCCGGCCTTCACCTGGGGCGCCAGCACGGTCAGGGTGTCGAAGGCCAGGTCCACCTCGCCGCCGAGTAGGGCGGTCACCGCCGGGGCGCTGCCCTTGTAGGGCACGTGCAGCAGGTCGGTGCCGGTCTGGCTCTTGAACAGCTCGCCGGCCAGGTGGCAGATGGTGCCGTTGCCGCAGGACGAGTAGGTGATCTTGCCCGGCTGGGCCTTGGCCCGGACCACCAGTTCCTTGACGTTGGCCGCCGGCAGGCTGGCACTGGCGCCGATCACGTAGGGCACCGAGGCGAGCAGGGACACCGGGGCGAAATCCTTGACCGGGTCGTAGGGCAGCTTCTTGTTCAGGTGGGGCAGCACGGTGAGCTGGCCGGCCGGGGCCAGGGACAGGGTGTAGCCGTCCGGCGCGGCCTTGGCGGCGGCCTCGGCGGCAATGGCGGTGCCGGCGCCCGGCTTGTTGTCCACCACCACCGGCTGCTTGAAGGCTTCCGATAGCTTCTCGGCGTAGAGGCGGCCCACCGCGTCGGCGGCGCCCCCGGGCGGGAAGGGCACGATCAGGCGGATCGGCTTGCTCGGCCAGGCGTCGGCCTGGGCGCTGCCCAGGGCGCCGGGCAGGAAGGGCGCGGCGATCAGGCCGGCGACGGCGAAGGCCCGGACCAGGCGGGCGGCGAGGCGGTTGCCGAAAGCGGAAGAAGGCATGGGGTGTCTCCGGAAGACGAAAAAGGGGCGAAGAGGTGAAGGGGCGGGCCGGCCGGCGCTCAGTTGCCGGTAAATTCCGGCGGGCGCTTGGCGAAGAAGGCGGCGATGCCCTCGTGGTAGTCGGCGGCGGTGTTGACCGCCTCCACCTGGGCGCGGCCGATGGCGGCGGCCTCCGAGGTGCCCTTGGGAATCACCTGGCCGACGAAGCGCTTGAGCATGGTCAGCACCAAGGGGGCGTTGGCGGCGATCTGGGCGGCCAGCTCCCGGGCGGCGGCCAGGTGCTCGCCGTTGGGCACCACCCGGTTCACCAGGCCCACCTCGTAGGCCCGCTTGGCGTCGATGGAGCCGCCCACCAGCAGCAGCTCCATGGCCACCTTGTGGGGGATGCGGGCGGCCAGGGAGCTGATCAGGCCGCCGCTGTAGCCGACCTTGGCTTCCGGGTAGGAGAGCACCGTGTTCTCGGCGGCCACCGCCAGGTCGGCGAACTGGACCAGGACCAGGCCGCCCCCCACCACCAGCCCGGCGGTGGCGGCGATGACCGGCTTTTCCACCGCCACACCGACACCGGGCACGGCACGCCAGAAATCGTGGGGGATGTCCTTCAGGTCGGCGCCGGCGGTGAAGGCCTTGTCGCCGGCCCCGGCCAGGATGGCGACCTTGTCGTCGCTGGCGTTGAAGCGATGCCAAGCGGCGTTCAGGCCGGCCACCACCTCGTGGGTGAGGATGTTGTATTTCTCGGCGCGGTTGATGGTGATCTCGGCGATGCCGTCGCGGGATTCGTAGGTGACGAGGGAGGAAACGGAGGACATGGGACGTTCTTTCGTGGTGCGGTGTCGGGGTTCGATGAAGCGATGGGCTGCGGGGCGGATCAGTCCGCCGTGCCCAGCTGCGCGCGGCGCAGGGCCTCGGCAATAGCCTTGGCCCGGTCGGACTCGGCACGCAGGCGGGGAATGTCGGTGGGGTCGAGCCGGGCGGGGTTGCTGTAGTCGAGCTTCCAGGCCGGGTCGTCGCTCCAGGCCAGGGGCGACTGGACCGTGGTGCGCGGCGCCGGTGCCCGCTCCAGCAGTTGCAGGGCCAGCTCCAGGGTGTAGTCCTGGGACTGCGGATCGCCGGGCCGGCCAGCCCCGTTGCCCAGGGGAAAGTCGCTGAACAACAGGCGCGGCACGCCGCAGTGCTCGACGATGTCCTTGGCGCAGCCGAGCACCACCGTGGCGATGCCGTGGGCCTCCAGATGGCGGGCCACCAGGCTCAGGGTCTGGTGGCAGACCGGGCAGTTGGGCACCAGCAGGGCCGCATCCACCCCATCCTCCCGGCAGCGGGCCAGGATTTCCGGGGCATCCACCGCCAGGGTGTGGCGCTGGCTGCGGTTGGTCGGCGCCCCGTGGAAGCGCGCCGCCAGGGGGCCGATGCGGCCCTGTTCCGCCAACCGGCGCAGGGCCGGCAGGGGAAACCAGGTGCCGCTGTCGGCCATGCTGGTGTGGGTGCGGTCGATGGCGACGTGGGCGATGCGCAGGTCGTGGTCCCTGGCCGTATCGCCGGAATAGACCCGGTAGAACTTGGCCGCCGCGTTGTAGGGCGCCCCCGGCCCCTGGGGCCCCTTGTCCGGCTGGTAGGGCGCCGCCGTGGTGATGAGGGTCAGGCGGCTTTCGGCCAGGGGCTTGACCAGGGGCTGGAACGGCACCTCGCCGTAGTGAGCCCAGACATAGGGGTTGGCGTAGCCCAGGGCCAGGTAGTAGTCCCGGGTGCGCTCCAGGTAGGGCACGGGCCGGTCGAACTCGGGGGCGAAATCTGCCTCGGCGGCCGAGATGGTCCCGACCGCGGCGGCGGGGTGGAGTGCACTCGCCATGGTCAGTCGAAGGTGGCGCCGGAGGCCTTCACCACTTGGCCGTACTTGGCGTAGTCGGCCTTGATGCGCTGGGCGAACTGCTCCGGGGTGGTGGTCCACGGTTCCAGCCCCTGGGCCGCCAGGCTTTCCTTCACGCCGGGCTGGCGGGCGATGGCCACCACCTCGGCGTTGAGGCGGGCGACGATCTCCTTGGGCGTGGCAGCGGGGGCGGCCAGGCCGAACCAGGACACCACCTCGAAGTCCGGATAGCCGGCCTCGGCCACGGTGGGCACGTTGGGCAGCAGGGGCGAACGCTCACGGCTGGCGATGGCGATGCCCTTGACCTTGCCGGCCTTGATCTGGGGCGCCAGCACGGTGAGGGTGTCGAAGGAAAGATTCACGTCGCCGGAGAGCAGGGCCGCCACCGCCGGGGCGCTGCCCTTGAACGGCACGTGCAGCAGGTCGGCGCCGGTGGCCAGGCGGAAGTTCTCACCGGCCAGGTGGATGATGGTGCCGCTGCCGCTCGAAGAGTAGCTCACCTGGCCGGGCTTGGCCCTGGCCAGGGCCACCACCTCCTTGACGCTGTGTACCGGCACCGTGCCGTTGGCGGCGATCACCACGGCGGTGGAGGCGAGCAGGGACACCGGGGCGAAGCTGGCGAAGGGGTCGAAGCGCAGGGTCTTACTCAGGTGCGGCAGCACGGTGAGCTGGCCGGTGGGCACCAGGGACAGGGTGTAGCCGTCGGCCGGGGCCTTGGCCACGAACTCGGCGGCGATGGCGGTGCCGGCGCCGGGCTTGTTGTCCACCACCACCGGCTGCTTGAGCCGCTCGGAGAGCTTGTCGGCGTAGAGGCGGGCCACCGCGTCGGCGGCGCCCCCCGGCGGATAGGGCACCACCAGCTTGATCGGCTTGGCCGGCCAGGCGTCGGCCTGGGCGGCGGGGGATAGGGCCAGGCCGGTGGCGGCGGCCAGGACGGGAACAACGGCCGCCAGGGCTTTCAGGGCCGTGGCGAAGCGGGATTTGGACATGGTGGGTTTCTCGCGGAAATTCGGGATGCGGGATTCGAGGAACGGGCCGTGGCGCATTGGTGGCTGGGGTAGAGAGGGAGAAGGCTTCCGCCCTCCCCTGCCCTATGCGCACAGATTCCGGACTCAGGCGGCCTGGGGTACCACCTCGATCAGCTTGGTCTTCTGCCCCGAGCGGGGCAGGCTGCCGAAGGGCAGCACGGTCACCACCGGGCGGAAGGTGAGCAGTTCGCGGATGCGCTGCTCGATGGACTTGGCCAGGGCCGGCCATTCGGCCTGGGGGGTGTCCGGGCCGGCTTCCACCGCCAGTTGCAGGGGCGGCTCGACCCGGGGCGGCGGCGCGTCGAGGCGGATGCGCAGCTCGCCGGAAACCTTGGGCTGGAACTGGCCGACCACGTTCTGGATGGCGGCGGGATAGACCTTGACCCCCTTGATGGCGAGCATGTCGTCGGCCCGGCCGATGATCTCCATGCGCACGCCGAAGTGGCCGCAGCCCGGGCACTCGCCCACGTGCAGACGCAGGATGTCGCCGGTAGCGTTGCGGAACGAGGGGGCCGCCTCGTATTCCAGGGCGGTGTGGATGGCCTCGCCCACGGCGCCGTCCTTGATCTCGATGGGCTGCTTGGTCGCCGGGTCCACCAGGTCGTAACGGAAGCAGTAGTCGTCGGCCAGGTAGTGCATGCCGTGGTAGTGCTCGCTGGCGCAGGAGATGGTGCCGTTGTGCCAGGCCCCGCCGGTGGCGTCGAACACCTGGGCGCCGAAGTGCTCGCGCACCCGCTGGCGGAAGGCCGGCAGGCCGGCACCGGGCTCGCCCGAGCAATAGATGATCTCGATGCCCAGGGCCCCCACCGGCTTGCCCAGTTCCTGGGGCGCCCGCTCGATCAGCTGGTTGACCATGGACGGCGTGGCGAACAGCACCCGGGGCCGGGTCAGTTCGATGTAGCGCAGAATCTTCGGCACGCCGCCCTCGGCCCCCACCGCCACGGGGCGGGCGCCGTAGGCTTCCAGGGCCTGGACGTAGGTGATGCCGGCCAGCCACAGGGACAGGCCGAAGGCGTGGAAGGTGGTGTCGCCGGGGCGGATGCCGGCGAACTGGAACATGCGGCCGAGCACCTTGTAGGTGATGTCCAGGTCCTTGCGGCTGAACACGTAGAAGGTCGGGGTGCCGGTGGTGCCGGAAGTGGCCGCCAGGTGGATGGCGTTTTCCGGCGCCGTGGTCAGGTGCAGGCCCAGGGGGTGGCCGTAGCGGGCCAGGGAGGCGTCCTGGGAATCCCGGTGGCGCACCTTGTCCAGAAAGGCGGGCAGACGGCGGAAGTCGTCCAGGGTCTTGATGTCGTCGGGCGAGGTGACGCCGGCCTCGATGAAGCGCTGGCGGAAGTAGTCCTCGTTGCTCCACACGTAGCGGATCTGGCGTTGCAGCTTCTGCCAGCGGATTTTGTCCAGTTCAGCCAAGTATTCGCCGGGGTCGCGGGTGGCGATGCCGAGGTAGTTGGGGCTGAGGTGGTGGGTGGTGCTCATGGGAATCTCGTTGAAAATCGGGCGGTAAAAGTTGTTGAATCGGCAGGAAACGGAGCTGAGCGCAAACGGCGGCTCAGTCCTCCTGGAAGGCCACATCCCGGGTGCGGCGCACGTTGGGCAGCACCAGGATCACCACCAGGGCGGCGGTGGCGAGCAGCAGGCCCAGGCTCAAGGGCCGGGTGAAGAACACGGTGGCGTCACCCCGGGCGAGCAGCAGGGCGCGGCGCAGGTTCTCTTCCATCAGGGGGCCGAGGACGAAGCCGAGCAGCAGGGGCGCCGGCTCGCAGCGCAGCTTGATGAACAGGTAGCCCA
The DNA here is from genome assembly GCF_036820405.1 of Oryzomicrobium sp. Taxonomy (NCBI): domain Bacteria; kingdom Pseudomonadati; phylum Pseudomonadota; class Betaproteobacteria; order Rhodocyclales; family Rhodocyclaceae; genus Oryzomicrobium; species Oryzomicrobium sp. Next base: position 133,138 of record NZ_DAISLS010000006.1, on the reverse strand, counting down.
GTAGGCCGAAGGCCACGGTGAAGGCCACTTCCAGGGCGCTGCCGTTGACGCTGTACACGCCGACGCAGCAGAACAGCAGGATGGCCGGGTAGAGCAGCCGGTACGGCACCTTGAGCAGGCGCACCCACAGGCCGATCAGGGGCAGGTTGAGCAGCACCAGCAGACCGTTGCCGATCCACATGCTGGCGATCAGGCCCCAGAACAGCTCGGGCCGCTCGGTCATCACCTGGGGGCCGGGGACGATGCCGTGGATCATCATGGCGCCCACCATCAGCGCCATCACCGCGTTGGGCGGGATGCCCAGGGTGAGCAGGGGGATGAACGAGGTCTGGGCGCCGGCGTTGTTGGCCGATTCCGGCGCCGCCACCCCTTCGATGGCGCCCTGGCCGAAGCGGGACGGGTCGCGGGCCAGCTTCTTTTCCAGGGTGTAGGCGGCAAACGAGCTAAGGATGGCGCCGCCCCCGGGCAGCACGCCGAGCAGGGAGCCGAGAAAGGTGCCGCGCAGCACCGGCTTCCAGGTGGCGCGGAAGTCCTCCCGGCTCGGCCAGACGCCGCCCACGGTGGTGGCGAAGATGTCGCGCTTCTCGCCCTTTTCCAGGTTGGCGATGATCTCGGCGATGCCGAACAGGCCCATGGAAACCACGACGAAGCCGAAGCCATCGGACAGCTCGGGAATGCCGAAGGAGAAGCGCTCGGCGCCGGAATTGACGTCAGTGCCCACCAGGCCCAGCAGCAGGCCGAGCACGGTCATGGCGATGGCCTTGATGAGGGAGCCGTTGGCCAGCACGATGGCCGCCACCAGCCCCAACACCATCAGGGAAAAGTATTCCGCCGGGCCGAACTTGAGGGCCAGGGCCGACAGGGGCGCCGCCAGCACGGCGATGGCCACGGTGGCCACGGTGCCGGCGAAGAACGAGCCCAGGGCGGCCACCCCCAGGGCGGCGCCGGCCCGGCCCTTACGGGCCATGGCGTAACCGTCCAGGCAGGTCACCACCGAGGAGGATTCGCCAGGCAGGTTCACCAGGATCGCCGAGGTGGAACCGCCGTACTGGGCGCCGTAGTAGATGCCGGCGAGCATGATCAGCGCCGACAGGGGCTGGAGCCCGTAGGTGATGGGCAGCAGCATGGCGATGGTGGCCACCGGCCCCAGGCCGGGCAGCACGCCGATCAGGGTGCCCAGGGTGACGCCGACGAAGCAATAGCCCAGGTTGGCGACGGTGAAGGCCGCGTCGAAGCCCAAGCCCAGGTTGGCAAGCAGGTCCATCGCCGCGCCTCAGGCCAGCAGGCCGGCGGGCAGCACCGCCACCGGCAGCACTTCGAAGGGCAGCCCCAGGCCGTAGAAAAATACCCCCACGGCAAAGGCCGCCAGGCCGGCGGCCAGGACCGCCACCTCGCGCCAGCGGGTCTCGTGGTGGGCGATGCCGCTCACCACCACCAGGGCCACGGTGGCCAGCACCAGGCCCAGGGCGTTCACCGTGAGGGCGAAGAGCAGCACGCCGATGGCCACGAGCAGCACCGGCTTGAACGAAATGCTTTCGACCCGGCCGTCGTCGGCCCCTTCGCCGTCCGGCACCACGCGCAGGGCGGCCAGGGCAATGGCCAGGCCGAGCAGGGCCAACAGTCCGCCCAGAAGCAGGGGGAAATACCCCGGGCCCATGCGCATGGCAGTGCCCAGGGGGTAGCGCAGGGCACCACCGGCGGCGACCACCCCGAAGGCGATGAACAGGCTGCCGGCGATGAAGTCCCGGCGGCGCAAAATGTGCAGATGCATGGCAAATCCCTGTCTGGTTCAAGACGGACAATCGTCCGCGACACCAGGAAATTAACAGGGGCGACCATGCCGGCACAAAGAAGCAATCTTTATTTTTCTAGCAGCTTTTCTGATAAACGAACAAAACCCCTCATAAAAGAAATTTATTTTCTTTTCAACAAATCGAATAAGCCGCCAATCCTTTGAATTTCAAGAAACAAAAAGGCGCCACAATGGGCGCCTTTCGAGCAAATCAATAAACATTTTCCGATTACCTCATGCCGCTGCCACCTCCACCAGGCAGCTCATGGCGTTGGCGCCCTGGGTCAGGGTCGAGGTGCCGATGTCCAGGGTAAGCACGTTGGGGTTGCCGGAGCGCTCCGGCCCGCCCTCCTCCGGGTCCGGGTCGAACCAGGCGCCGGTAGCCATCACCGCCACGCCCGGGGCGATGCCGTCGGAGACGCGCAGCCCCGCCAGGCAGGCGCCCCGGGCGTTGAACACCCGCACCACGTCGCCGTCGCGCAGGCCCCGGTCCGCCGCATCGGTGGGGTGCAGGGACACTGCTTCCCGCCCGGCCACCTTGCCTGCCTGGGCCAGGGGCGCCGGGTCGAGCTGGCTATGCAGCCGGTCGGCGGGCTGGACGGTGACCAGGTGCAGGGGATGGTCCGGCCCCGCCGCCCCGAGCCATTCCACCGGCGGCACCCAGGCCGGGTGCGGGCCGATGTCGGCGCCGCCATGGCCGGCGATGGTTTCGCTATAGAGCTCGATGCGCCCGCTCGGGGTAGCCAGGGGATGGGCCGCCGGGTCGGCGCGGAACTCGGCGAGGAAGACGAAATCCTCCCGGGGCGCCGGCAGCTCGACGAAGCCCCGCTGCCAGAAGGTGGCAAAATCCGGCCAGTCCACGGGCACCCCGCCCCGCCGCTGGGCCTCGCCGCAGCGCTCGTAAAGCAGGCGAATCCAGGCTGCCTCGTCACGCCTCTCGGTGTAGGCATCCCGGTAGCCGAGGCGCTCGGCCAGATCGGCGAAGATGGCGTAGTCGTCCCGGGCCTGGTGGCGCGGCACGATGGCCCGGTGCATGGCCAGCACGTAGCGATCCCGGGACGAGCCGCCGATGTCGTTGCGTTCCAGGGCGGTGGTGGCCGGCAGCACGATGTCGGCATGGCGCGCCGTGGCGGTCCACCAGATGTCGTGCACGATCACCGTCTCGGGCTTCTGCCAGGCCTGGCGCAGACGGTTCAACTGCTGGTGGTGGTGGAACGGGTTGCCCCCGGCCCAGTGCACCAGGCGTACGTCCGGGTAGGTGGCGCGGCGGCCGGAGAAGTCGTAGGCCGCCCCCGGATTGAGCAGCATGTCGCTGATGCGCGCCACCGGGATCGCCAGCCCGGCCGGGTTGGTGCCCAGGGGCATTTCCGGCCCCGGGGTGAACGCGCGCGGATTGCCCACCCCGTTCATGGAACCGTGGCCGAAGCCGAAACCGCCGCCGGGCAGGCCGATCTGGCCGAGCATGGCGGCCAGGGCGATGACCATCCAGTAGGGCTGCTCGCCCCGGTGGGCGCGCTGCACCGAGTAGGCGCAGGTCAGGTAGCTGCGCGCCCCGCACAACTGGCTGGCCAGCCGGGCGATGCGCTCGGCCGGAATGCCGGTGATGGCCGCCGCCCAGGCCGGGGTCTTGACAACGCCATCCCCGGCGCCATCCAGGTAGGCCGCCAGTTGCGGGTAGCCGACGCAGTGGCGGGCGAGGAAATCGTTGTCCGCCGCCCCGCGCCGCTTCACCTCGTAGGCCAGGGCCAGCATCAGGGCCACGTCGGTGTTGGGGCGGATGGGAATCCACTCGGCGCCGAGAAAGGCCGGGCAATCGTCCCGGGTCGGGCTGATGTTGATCACCCGGGCGCCACTGGCCGCCAGCTTGCGCAGCCAGGGTTCCAGGGAATGCTCGGCGGCTCCGCCGGAGGACACCTGGGCATTCTTCACCGCCAGCCCGCCGAAGGCGACGAACACCTTGGTGTGGTCGATGATGCTCGGCCAGGCGGTGACCCGTCCGGTGAGGGGGCTGTAAGTGCCGATGACGTGGGGCAGGAGGAACTGGGCCGAGCCCCAGCTGTAGTTGCCCACCTGGTCCACCGCCCCGCCGCCGGCAAAGTAGAAGCGGCGGATCAGGGAACGGGCATGGTGCAGCCGCCCCGCCGACGACCAGCCGTAGGAGCCGGCGAACAGCCCGGCCGGGCCGTGGGTCTCGCGCACCCGGCGAATCTCGCTGGCCACCAGGTCCAGGGCTTCGTCCCAACCCACCTCGACGAAATCCTCCCGACCGCGCAGGCTGCGGTCGCTCTTTTCCCGGGCCGCCAGCCAGGAGCGGCGGATAGCCGGACGCCGAATGCGCCGCTCCGAATAGACCATGGGTGCAATCGAATCGAGCAGGGGCGACGGGTTCGGATCGTGGGTGAAGGGCTCGCAGCGAACCAGGACGCCATCCTCGACGACGGCGGTGAAGGCGCCCCAATGGGCGAGCTGGGGAAAGCGTTGCTGACGCGGCACGGCAGATTATCGAAAGCAGGGCGGCAAGGCCCGGGCGGCCGACTATAGGCAAGGGAACCGCCGCCGGCAATGCAGGGATTCTGCTAAGGATATGCGGCGAAGGCGGGGGGCGCGGGGCCACGACGGCAAGCGCGCCCACCCCGAAAAAACAAGACCTTTCCGACGGCTGCCGGAAAGGTCTTGCCGAACCATGGCGTTACCGCCCCCGGCTTAACCCATTTCCGGGACCTTGGTGGTCACCGTCACCAGGTCGGAGCCCGTTTCCCGCTGGGCAGAAATCACGACAGGCCCGCGGATTCCGGTATCGAGGACATTTTTCCCCGCCTTGAGGGTGAAACGTTTCTGGTCGTACCGGGTGTTGTTTTGAGTGTTGACCTTCGCAATGACCACGGTCGTATCGATCCGGTCACCGCCCTGGCGCACGAGGTAAACCCCGTGGCCCTCCCTCACTTCGATGGGATTGGAGGGATTCCCGTCGATGAAATTGTCAGACGACATTTGCCTTCCTTTCACTTGGTGATGGCTGGAGCCGCCCGCCGTCGCCACAGCCCGGCCGGCGGCGAAGCGGGTTATTTCTTGGCGTGGACGTTGTTGCCGTCGAACAGGTAGGCCGTCCCCTTGGTGCAGTCGTAGGTGCAGCCATTGTTCTGGACGAGGACGTGGATGCGTTCGCCGCGGGCGGTGAGCTGCACCGCCTGGTGGGGAGCGATCTTGCGTTCCTCGTAGCGCACCCAGCGCACGGCATCGTCCTGGTCGAAGGTCTGGACGGACACGGTCTCGTCCGTGTCGTTGAGCCAGGTGACGTAGCCCTGGGCGGGGCGGTAGAGGAATTGCAGGTTCTCGATCAGCTTGGCGGCCTGTTCGGTGATGGCCTTGACGCCGAAGTCGAGGAGGCCCTCGCCGGAAGCGCTTTGCACGGGCAGGTCTTGATCGGGCATGGTGGTGCTCCTTGTGCGGAAAGTTGGATGGTTTCGCCATATACAAATGGCATTGCCAATATTAGGGAGGCGCGCCCCTTCCATCTGTCCGGTCGATTCCCGGCACAGCTGTCGGGAATCGACCCACAGGCCACGGCAGGCGGGGCCTTCAGCCCGCCCGGCTCACTCCGTCCGATCCAGGCCGCTGCGCACGGCGAAGCGGATGAGGTCGGCGGTGCAGCCCAGGCCCAGTTTCTGCATCAGGCGGTTGCGGTAGGTCTCCACGGTCTTGGGGCTCAGTGCCATGGCCCGGGCCATGGCCTTGGTGGTCCGGCCGGCGGCGATGCCTTGCAGCACTTCGTGCTCCCGGCGAGAGAGTCCAGGGTCGGCCGCTTGCGGGGCCGGGAGCGCAGAGGGAGAAGGTTGCGATGGGAAATTGAACAGGCCGCCCCCCAGGACCAGCAGCAGGGTCGCCAGGACGGACTCGAAATCGTTCGTTCCCGTCAGGATCGCCGCGATGCCGGGAGGCCGGCGGGCGGCCTCCCCGGGCGGATGCTCATCGGCGGCCACATACACCACCCGGGTAGCAGACTCCGCGGCCGCGGCAGCGGCCACGGCGGCACACACCTCTCCGTCGGGCGGGTGGCCGGTGACGACCACCACCTCGGGCCGATGGGCCTGGAGCTGGGTGCGGGCCTCCTCAGCACCGGCGACGGCCGCCAGGGCCACCCCGACAGGGCGGACCTCCAGCCAGAGCGCCAGGGGGTGGCGGGCGAGAAGATGGGAATTCGTGAGGATCAACGTAGCCATGCCTGCTCTCTCTTGGTGATGAAAAACCGTAGAGGCAGGGCGGGTCGGCGCGGGGGGCGAAACGGCTGGCGTGGCGGGGCGGGAGGGCCAGCCCCTATCCCGGCAGCGGAGGCTGGACCGGAACGTTTCCTACTGCATTGAGCTGCGCCGTACCTGTGGCGGTGTCGACCGCGCGCCCGGGCAGGCAGGGCGCCTGGGGAAATGAGAGCGGTGGGGACTGGGGGCGCGCCAGGGGGACGCTCCGGCCGCTTGAGTGCGGCCGACCCCGATAGCATCAACGTTGATGACTTGGCCCGGACTGTAGCGGCCGGAGGGAAGGCTCTAAGTCACCTGACTGGCAACACCAATGACGATGAGAATGCCGGCCCGAAATGGGCTGGCAACGAGCCCGCAATGGGCCGGCAATGGCGTCCCTATTGGCTTTCCAGGCAGGATGGGTATGAACGGCGACCGCGCTGAACCAGCTGTCCCCGTCGTGCCCTGCCACCCCCATCAGGGGCAGCTGTGGGCCACCCCGCCGGCATCCACATAGCCGATCGTCCCGCCGCTACCGCTGCTGCTGCACGAGCCCGCCAGAACGGTGTTGCCCGTGGAACCCGGCAGGGGCGTCGAGCTGCTGATGTGGAGGGCAATCGAGGCACCGACCCCCTGGCCGGACAAGGTATTGCCGCTCACCAGTGCCGTCGAGTTGGTCAGCAGTTGCAACGCAATGCCAGAGCCGCCCCCGACATTGGTGTTGATAGCGGTCAGGCTATTGCCCGTGACGGTGGCGTTGGTGGTGTTGTTCAGCCGCAGGGCGATGGCCGAGGCGACGGGGCTGGTGGCCGTCACCGTGTTGCCGGCAATCACCACACCGCTGACGCCGTTCGCATCGATCCCGTAGACCCATGTGTTGGCACCGTTGGCGGCGGTATTGGCGGCGTTGATGGTCATGCCGCGCAAGGTGCTGCCGCTGGCCATGGTCACCGATGCCTGGGAACCGAGGTTGGGCGGCGAGAGGGTCGAGGCCAGGGTGGCCCCTGGTGCGGCCAGGGTGACGCTATGGCCCGAAGGCGTCGTCACCGTCAGGTTGCCGAGGCCGATGAGGCTCTGGCCGGGCTTGAGCGTGAGGGGGGCGGTGGTGTCGAACCTGCCGGCCAGCACCACGGTGGAATTGTTGCCCGCTGCATCGAGGGCGTTCTGCAGGTTGGCGCCGGTGGTGGTGGCGCTGTTCACCAGCGTCACCGCCTTGCCATCCAGGGTGACGGCGTTGCTGGCCGTTGCGGCATCCACCGACTCCATTTGGGTCGAGACGCGACGCTGGGTCACCACATCGACGTCGCGCACCACCGGCGCCACCATGCGCCGCGCCTGGGCCGAGAGCGGGCTGCGCGCCTCGTCGGCCTTGCCCAGGGGAATGCGCAGGCGGACGGAGAAGAACTGCTGGCTGCCCCGGGCATGGTCGTGCTGGGCCTCGGCACCGACAAAGAGTGCCGTGCCGCGCCCGAACCAGCCCAGGTCCTCGAAGGCCAGCTCGGCCCGGGCCCGGGGGCCTTCGACGGTAATGCCGGCCATGCTGAAATGGTAGCCGCCGGCATAAACGCGCAATTGGCGGCGCGCTTCCGAATCGAAGATCGGCAAGCGCCAGCCGGCTTCGGCGTCGAAGCCCTGCAAGGAGCGCTCTTCCCGGTTGGTGGTCGTCACCTGGACCGTGCTGCCGGACAGCGCTGCCGTGCTGGTGCTGCCCAGATCGTGGGTCCGGGTGCCGACCGGCACGTAGGCATTGGCACGCAGGTCGACGTCCCGGCCCAGGGCTTCGACGCCCAGGGTCGTCTGGTTGTAGTAGTAGCCGGTGTCCGAGGAACGGCGCCGGTCGAAGTAGCCGTAAGTCCCCAGGTTCCAGCCGTTCTCCAGCATGTGCCGCACGCCCAGGCCGAGGTTGCCTTCACGGCCGCTCTCGCTGTCGAAACGGGTGCGCACGTTGGCGAAGTAGAGGGTGCGGGCGTCCTGTGCGATGGGCAGGAAGAAGTCCGCCTCGCCGATATTGCGCTTGTTGCCGAGCTTGCCCTCGAAGTCCAGGTGAGGCAGCCACTGGGCGGCGCCGTCCTGGGCGGTGGCGGCCATGGCAAAGGCCGCCAGGCACAGGCTCACGGCAGGACGGGCGGTGGAATCGAAAATGGCGCGGCAGAGCAATGACATAGCGTTATCTTCCTTATCGTCCGGAGGGGTCAGCAGGCCCCGGCGGCCACCCTATCCAATTGATGACGGTTGTATGCGTTGCACGGCGTTTCCATGTATTGGAGGCGTTTGACCAAAACCACGAGATGTTACGGGCTGTCCGGGCCAACATTCCAATTGATTTCTGTCAGATGCTGTCAAAATCTGGCCATATCGCGGCAGGCCGCTAAACTTGGCCGGTTCTCCATTCTTTTATGCCGGTTCAGATGAAGCCGTCCCCTCCCCCTTCCCTCGTCGCCGTGGTCGAGGACGACCCCGGGTTGTGCGCCGATCTGGTGGAGTTTCTGCAATTGCGCGGCATGACTGCCCGCGGCTTCGGGAGCGCCGAGGACTTCTTTCAGGTTTGGCCCTTGGTGCATTTCGACCTGCTGTTGCTGGATATCGCCCTGCCCGGCGCCAGCGGCCTGGAAGTGGTGCGCCGCGTGCGCGCCCAGGACGCCGCCGGCATCGTGATACTGACGGCCCTGGACGCCGCCGCCGACCAGGTGACCGGGTTGTGGGCGGGGGCGGACGCCTATCTCTCGAAGCGCAGCCCCCTGGAGGTGATAGAGGCCACCTGCCTCAGCGTGCTGCGCCGGCTGAACATGGCAGGTACAGCGCAGCCAGCCGCCGGGCAGGCTGACGAGGCGAACCGCTGGCATCTGCGCGAACGGCAGTGGTCCCTGGAAACCCCCAACGGCCTCATCGTTCCCTTGACCCACACCGAGCGCATCTTTCTTACCACCCTGTTCGACCGGCCCGGCGAGGTGGTGGAACGGGAGAGGCTGCTGGCCGCCCTGGGCAAGCAGGACACCCTCTCGAACCTGCGCAACCTAGACAATGCCGCGAGCCGGCTGCGGCGCAAGGTCCAGCAGGCCTGCGGCATCGAATTTCCCGTGCGTCCGAGTTACGGCCAGGGCTACACCTTCATCGGCGACTGCGAGGTCAGCGCGTGATGCGGCGCCTGCTTGCGGCCATCGTGCTGATCGTGCTGATCGTGCTGATCGTGATGGCCGGGGCAAGCCAGGCCGCCCCCCTGGTGCTAACGGCGGATACGCGGTATGCCTCCCTGGAAGGCCGGCTGGAGCATTTTGCCGATGCCGCCAACGCCCTGTCCTTCGAGGCGGTTCGCCAACAGCGCTTCACCCTCCTCCCCGAATTCCGCAGTCTGGGCTACGACACGGCCGCCCACTGGTTCCGTTTCGAACTCAGCAACCAGGCCTCGGCCGCGCCCACACGCTGGGTGCTGACCATCGGCATTCCCGAGCTGGAGGAAGTGGACATCTGGGTGGAAAAACCGGAGGGAGGCTTTGCACAGTACGCCCTCGGCTATCACCGGCCTTACGGGGATCGCCCGTACCAGACCCGCCTGTTCGCCGTGCCCGTCGACGCCTCCGGGCACACCGACGTCTATTTCCGCGTGCGCACGCACAACGCCATCAACGTCACCGCCGAACTCTGGCAGCCCGGCGTTTTCGTCGCCAACGAAACCCGCAGCAATTTTCACGGCGGGTTGTACTTCGGCATCCTGCTGATCGCAGTGCTGCTCTATTCGATACTCGGCGCGTGGCTGCGCGACGTCGTCATGGCCGCCTATGCCGGCTATATCGCCTCCCAGGTGCTGTTCAACCTGGGCGTCACCGGCTACCTGCCGGTGCTGTTCGCCATCGATGCGCCATGGCTCGTCGATGTGTTCCCGCGCATCGGCTGGCTGGGCGGGGCGATCGCCATCGTGCTCATGTGGAGCCGGCTGCTGGAGCTGAAACAGGCCTATCCGCGCATCCACCGCCTGTATCGGTTCACCATCTTCCTCAACCTCGCCCTGCTGCCCTTCGCGCTGATGCCCTTTCTGGTGACCTCGGCGCTGCTGGTGGTCGTGAAGCTGGCGAATTACCTGAACAGCCTCAATTTCTTCATCGGCATGGCCCTGGTGCTGATCGCCTGGTGGCGCACCCGCCGGGTCGAACTGATGGTGTATTTCGTCGCCTTCATCATTCCGGCGCTGGGCACCGGGGTGAACACCGCCGCCAACCTGGGGATGCTGCCCCAGAACGTGGTGGCCCTCTACCAGATGGCCCCCCTGGTTCATGTGCTGGTGATGAGTTGCGGCCTGGCGCTGCGCCTGCGCCAGGTGCAGCGCGACAAGGCCATGGCCGAGCAGGAGGCCACCCTCGCCACGCAACGGACCGAGGAACAGCGGCGCTTCGTCGCCATGCTCTCCCACGAATTCCGCAACCCCCTCGCCGCCATCGACCGCTCTGCCCAGATGATCGGGATCAAGACGCCGGAACTGGCGGCCGAAGAAAGCCGGCGCCTGGCGCAGATACGCGGCAACGTCGCCACCCTTTCCGGGCTGGTGGACAACTTTCTGCTGACGGAAGCCCTCGACCACGGCGGCTTGGCCCTCTCCCGCACGCATTGCCCCATCCGCCCCCTGCTCGAAGAGGCGGTGCGCATGCTGGGCGAGGATGCCGGCAAGCGGGTCGTGCTGACGGTCGAACCCTCCGACGCAGCGTTCAGCCTCGACCCCACCCTGCTGGGCATGGCCGTGGGCAATCTGATGGACAACGCCCTGCGCTATTCGCCACCCGACACCGCCGTGGAAATCGCGGCAACAGTAAGCGCCGGAGAACTGCGCATCAGGATCGCCGACCGGGGCCCATCCCTGAACAACGAGGATCTGGCGATGCTGGGAACCCCCTACTACCGCGCCGACTCGTCGCTGGGCAAGAAAGGCAGCGGCTTGGGCTACTACTTCGCCAGACGCATCGTCGAAGCCCATGGCGGCAACTTGCAGGCCAGCGCCGGGGATGGCGGGGGGATGGTGGTGGAGATCGGGCTTCGTGGTACGGCAAAACTACACACTGCGACAGCTCCGCAAGAGCGGCTATGCGATGTAGTGCATTGAGCTGTTTATTTTTTTCGGTTTATTAGCTGCCTGTACGGCAGTGAAGCGTGGACGGCATAGATGGTCTGGTGGCTCACATTTCTGAGCTGCCTATACGGCAGTGAAGGCGGATGGCGTTGCCGTCATTGATGATCGGCATTTCTGAGCTGCCTATACGGCAGTGAAGGGTGTAGGTTCTGCCTGCACACTGGTTTGTGTTTTCTGAGCTGCCTATACGGCAGTGAAGGCCTCGGCGCTGGTCACGGAGAAGGACGAAAATTTCTGAGCTGCCTATACGGCAGTGAAGCGCCTGATTTCCCCATGCGGCTACGGCAAGGCTTTCTGAGCTGCCTATACGGCAGTGAAGCTGACCTTCCCGACTGCCGGCGATTCCACCCATTTCTGAGCTGCCTATACGGCAGTGAAGGCCTGCGTGTCAGCGCGAAGCTTCCCGTATGATTTCTGAGCTGCCTATACGGCAGTGAAGATTTGGAAGCAAAGGTGACGGCCGTTACGTGCTTTCTGAGCTGCCTATACGGCAGTGAAGACTACAGGGGCCGAGCGCATGAAGGAAGAGGCTTTCTGAGCTGCCTATACGGCAGTGAAGACTACCAAGGCACTCGGCACCCCCTGCAGCCTTTTCTGAGCTGCCTATACGGCAGTGAAGCGACTACGTGCGGCCCCGGCAGCAGGAGGGCGTTTTCTGAGCTGCCTATACGGCAGTGAAGGCGATGCTCGCCGCGATACCGGTGACGCGAGTTTTCTGAGCTGCCTATACGGCAGTGAAGGTGAGTATTTTCCGTCCCGGTGCTCACCATGTTTTCTGAGCTGCCTATACGGCAGTGAAGATTGTCGTCCAGGGTCAGCCGGATGCGCATCGTTTCTGAGCTGCCTATACGGCAGTGAAGCGGAATCGGACCGATGTCGCTTGCGCTCTCTTTTTCTGAGCTGCCTATACGGCAGTGAAGCAGGGCGCTCTGGCCATGCTCGACCTGGTGCCTTTCTGAGCTGCCTATACGGCAGTGAAGGAAAGGCAAAAATACCCTTTATATCGACCAATTTTCTGAGCTGCCTATACGGCAGTGAAGCCGGTGGCCTTGGCGATAGCGGCGCGGACCTTTTTCTGAGCTGCCTATACGGCAGTGAAGGGCCTGGCGCTTCTACAAAGGCCGCCGCGCCTTTTCTGAGCTGCCTATACGGCAGTGAAGTTCGACCCGTTCGTCCTGGCCGTGCTGCGCCATTTCTGAGCTGCCTATACGGCAGTGAAGACATGACGGTGACGATGTTCGGCGTTGACTCGGTTTCTGAGCTGCCTATACGGCAGTGAAGCCGTTCGGCGCTCGATGCCATCGAGGGGGACCTTTCTGAGCTGCCTATACGGCAGTGAAGGTCGTCGAACGAATGCATCTGGATGCGCTCCTTTTCTGAGCTGCCTATACGGCAGTGAAGGCCAGCTTCTTGGCGCCCCACTTCGCCATGTTTTTCTGAGCTGCCTATACGGCAGTGAAGGTAGGCCGCGCTCGCCATGGTGCCGTTCACCATTTCTGAGCTGCCTATACGGCAGTGAAGAAGTCGCGCCTGGTGGCCAGGGCCCCGTGCCATTTCTGAGCTGCCTATACGGCAGTGAAGGGTTACGACTTCGATGGATCGACCCTTGAAGCTTTCTGAGCTGCCTATACGGCAGTGAAGGCCGTCGTATCCGGCCAGATCATGCCGGGATATTTCTGAGCTGCCTATACGGCAGTGAAGGGTCTTGATCTTGGTCATGGTCAGGTGCTCCATTTCTGAGCTGCCTATACGACAGTGAAGACCTCGGCGGTGATGTTGGCGATGCCCAGGGATTTCTGAGCTGCCTATACGGCAGTGAAGGAAAGTTTCGCCAGTCCAGTAAGCCTCCGACTTTTCTGAGCTGCCTATACGGCAGTGAAGAAGATCGCCTACGCGGCCCGCGGGGTGTTCCTTTTCTGAGCTGCCTATACGGCAGTGAAGGCCACTAGCTTCTTCGCCAGCCCCGGGCGCATTTTCTGAGCTGCCTATACGGCAGTGAAGATGGCTTGGGCCACGCCCAGGGACGGGGTGCTTTTCTGAGCTGCCTATACGGCAGTGAAGGGCGGAACAATTACCTGGATTCACGAGCAGCTTTTCTGAGCTGCCTATACGGCAGTGAAGCCCCGGTTTTCCCCCACCAGCTGATTGACCGTTTTCTGAGCTGCCTATACGGCAGTGAAGGCGTTGGAACTTCTCATGCAGATGATGCTGCCTTTCTGAGCTGCCTATACGGCAGTGAAGTCGGACTTCACCTGCCGCGCCGCCCGCTTCAATTTCTGAGCTGCCTATACGGCAGTGAAGGAGGTCACCAACGGCAAAAACGCCTCAACCAATTTCTGAGCTGCCTATACGGCAGTGAAGAGGGCCAGGATGGCCCGGCGGCGGTTCTTTTCTTTCTGAGCTGCCTATACGGCAGTGAAGGTGAGAGCGGGCATTGACACGACAGTTTGCGCTTTCTGAGCTGCCTATACGGCAGTGAAGAGCGTGCCGGAGTACGTGGCCGTGTTGTTGTTTTTCTGAGCTGCCTATACGGCAGTGAAGACGCACAAGATTCTGAGTGCTGCATCCCCTAATTTCTGAGCTGCCTATACGGCAGTGAAGGTCACCTTCCCCGGAGGGAACGGATTCCCACATTTCTGAGCTGCCTATACGGCAGTGAAGGAAATCGCGGCGGGCGCCGTGCTGATCCCCCTTTTCTGAGCTGCCTATACGGCAGTGAAGTTGCACTCGATCCGCACCAGCCCGCAGTCCCGTTTCTGAGCTGCCTATACGGCAGTGAAGGGCGCAATGGCGCCGCTCGCGTCGTAGGTCTTTTTCTGAGCTGCCTATACGGCAGTGAAGCCGATCAGCTTGGCGGTCTTGATCTTGGTCATTTTCTGAGCTGCCTATACGGCAGTGAAGCAGCACTGGGCCACGCTCTGGCGCGACGGCGTTTTCTGAGCTGCCTATACGGCAGTGAAGGGTTACGCATTATCCCGCTTTACCCTATTCAGTTTCTGAGCTGCCTATACGGCAGTGAAGCCTTTGGACGACGACGGCGATGCGCTGCGGCTTTTCTGAGCTGCCTATACGGCAGTGAAGCGGGACGTGGCCCAGCGCACGGCCGTCCTGTCTTTCTGAGCTGCCTATACGGCAGTGAAGCGTGAAGGACTGGATCAGGTCAGGAACTGGAATTTCTGAGCTGCCTATACGGCAGTGAAGTTCCGGAACCGACGATCACCACGTACCGCCGCTTTCTGAGCTGCCTATACGGCAGTGAAGACTATTTGTACATCAACAACGCAACACACAGATTTCTGAGCTGCCTATACGGCAGTGAAGGTATCCAGTCCGCTGGTTCGCTACCAGGATCAGTTTCTGAGCTGCCTATACGGCAGTGAAGTCATGGTTACGACTCCTCTGTGGTTTCACGGTTTTCTGAGCTGCCTATACGGCAGTGAAGCCCAGGTAGAGGGCGTTTTTCTCGCGCAAGAATTTCTGAGCTGCCTATACGGCAGTGAAGGAAATCACGCGGTCCATGGTGGGTTCTCCGAGTTTCTGAGCTGCCTATACGGCAGTGAAGCTGGAGCGACCTCCCTCCCCGCCTCCAGCACTTTTCTGAGCTGCCTATACGGCAGTGAAGGTGAGTATTTTCCGCCCCGGTGCTCACCATGTTTTCTGAGCTGCCTATACGGCAGTGAAGCGGCTTTGAAAAGGGAAATCACGCGGTCCATTTTCTGAGCTGCCTATACGGCAGTGAAGAGCCAACCAATGGTGTCGCGGATGTTGTTGATTTTCTGAGCTGCCTATACGGCAGTGAAGCCGAAGGCCAGGGTGCTCACCTGGTGGATCATTTTCTGAGCTGCCTATACGGCAGTGAAGGCCCCCATGCCACGGCCATGATGGCGGGGATTTTTCTGAGCTGCCTATACGGCAGTGAAGGCACGGCCAGCACAATACCAACCGATCCCGGCTTTCTGAGCTGCCTATACGGCAGTGAAGTAGCTGCCATCCTGCTATCAATCGGGCTCTTCTTTCTGAGCTGCCTATACGGCAGTGAAGATGAGCTGTGCCGGGTCCATGTTCAGCACGATTTTCTGAGCTGCCTATACGGCAGTGAAGAGCTTGAGCCATTTTCGGTTTCTCCTATTCGGTTTCTGAGCTGCCTATACGGCAGTGAAGGTCGAGATCAACAGCGTCGGCGGCGACGTGATTTTCTGAGCTGCCTATACGGCAGTGAAGTTGTCGCCGTACTCCAGGGCGGAACTCACATATTTCTGAGCTGCCTATACGGCAGTGAAGCGGGATGCCGCTGTCCAGGCCCAGGCGGCTTTTTTCTGAGCTGCCTATACGGCAGTGAAGCCGTAACGGCGGACGCCGCCGGCAACATCGTCTTTCTGAGCTGCCTATACGGCAGTGAAGATGCCGTTGAGCAGGCTGCCCAGGTTGTAGCGTTTCTGAGCTGCCTATACGGCAGTGAAGTCCGTGGTTGTTATTTCCCCTACAGATGCAGATTTCTGAGCTGCCTATACGGCAGTGAAGTATGGCGGAATGCACTCCGGGGCGCCGGTACATTTCTGAGCTGCCTATACGGCAGTGAAGACGCTCTCTTGGGCAGCAGCGCTTTTCCCGCTTTTCTGAGCTGCCTATACGGCAGTGAAGTCTGCCGAAACGCGGCCAGCGAAGATCCGGTTTTTCTGAGCTGCCTATACGGCAGTGAAGCGGGGCATCCGCGAAGATCGACGGGGCCACCTTTTCTGAGCTGCCTATACGGCAGTGAAGGCGAAGAACCGCCCGGATGGGCGGTTTTTTTATTTTCTGAGCTGCCTATACGGCAGTGAAGCACGAACTGGGCATGATCGCCGGCTGGCGGGCTTTCTGAGCTGCCTATACGGCAGTGAAGGAGGGGAGTGACTTCCACCAGCCGGGTACGCTTTTCTGAGCTGCCTATACGGCAGTGAAGAGCCCCATGGCGATGATGCCGGCGATGATGGTTTTCTGAGCTGCCTATACGGCAGTGAAGATCTTGGCCTGAGTGGCCTCGCGGTTGTAGTCTTTCTGAGCTGCCTATACGGCAGTGAAGCGGCTCAAACCACGATCACCAGCACCCCTGACTTTCTGAGCTGCCTATACGGCAGTGAAGGCCGGGAGCTCTCCTCCAACATAGAAATCAGCTTTCTGAGCTGCCTATACGGCAGTGAAGCGGCCCCGACTAAATCACGCCAGCCCGCAAAATTTCTGAGCTGCCTATACGGCAGTGAAGCCGTTGCCCCAGCCGGATTAGCTGAAGAAGTTTTTCTGAGCTGCCTATACGGCAGTGAAGACCACCCTGGAGCTGGCCGCCCTGCAATCCCTTTTCTGAGCTGCCTATACGGCAGTGAAGGCTTCGGCAGCTCCCGCGACTACACTGGCTCTTTTCTGAGCTGCCTATACGGCAGTGAAGTGGCTGCTCCACCTTGTCGTGGCCTTCTTCACTTTCTGAGCTGCCTATACGGCAGTGAAGGAACGCGCCGAGGCCGAGTCGATGCTCGCTGATTTCTGAGCTGCCTATACGGCAGTGAAGTAACCCGGCGGACAAGGGCGGTAACGCTTTGATTTCTGAGCTGCCTATACGGCAGTGAAGAGGAAGGCCGGGTCGGTGATGTTGCCGCGGTATTTCTGAGCTGCCTATACGGCAGTGAAGCCAGCAGCTCACCGGAGCCGCCGCGGGCCAGTTTTCTGAGCTGCCTATACGGCAGTGAAGACGATCGAGGATCGCATCGAGGACATGGCCGTTTTCTGAGCTGCCTATACGGCAGTGAAGGAGATCACCGTGCCGGCATGCTGGCCGTAGCCTTTCTGAGCTGCCTATACGGCAGTGAAGTCGGCCATTTCAGCGAGGAAGGATTTCTTCGTTTTCTGAGCTGCCTATACGGCAGTGAAGTTGCAGGAACTCCATCACGTTAAGGATCACCTTTTCTGAGCTGCCTATACGGCAGTGAAGCTGCCGTCATGGGTTGATGAGGGCGTTTTGTTTTTCTGAGCTGCCTATACGGCAGTGAAGCCGTCGATGTTGCCGACGTACTTTTTGACGCCTTTCTGAGCTGCCTATACGGCAGTGAAGCGTCTGCATGCCGAAGTTCAGCAGCTTGTCCATTTCTGAGCTGCCTATACGGCAGTGAAGTTTCCTTGGGAGCTAGATAAACCGCATTCTCATTTCTGAGCTGCCTATACGGCAGTGAAGTTTTTCTGCCCGTGTCTGCCTGGGCGTGCCCATTTCTGAGCTGCCTATACGGCAGTGAAGCCGTCTACAACGTTGTGCTGATCCTCGTTTGTTTTCTGAGCTGCCTATACGGCAGTGAAGTGCGCACTCCCGGCCTGACCAAGCGCCGCCAGTTTCTGAGCTGCCTATACGGCAGTGAAGAGCTGGTAGCCGTATTGAAGCCACCGCTGGCTTTTCTGAGCTGCCTATACGGCAGTGAAGCGTGAAACCCGGCAGGCCATAGTGCTCGGCAATTTCTGAGCTGCCTATACGGCAGTGAAGGGCGATCATAGGACCAATGAAGGGAATACGCATTTCTGAGCTGCCTATACGGCAGTGAAGGCATGGCTGCCGGCATGGCTGTTGACGCCGATTTTCTGAGCTGCCTATACGGCAGTGAAGCCTTGACGAACTGGGGGCCTGGCTCAACACCCTTTCTGAGCTGCCTATACGGCAGTGAAGATCAACGATGAATTGGGTGTTGGCGTCCATCATTTCTGAGCTGCCTATACGGCAGTGAAGTAGCCACAACATTACCCCAGCCCCTTGCCTGGCAAGGAACTCCAACATTTTCCCCTGGCTTGACCCAAAAATAACGCCCCTTCTCCACTTCCTTTAAAAACAAGGAGATGGAAAAGGGGCGAGAAAAAGGGTTAGAACCAGGGCAGTGTGGCGGTCGGGCTGAGGCCGTAGGCGCTGAAGGCGCCCGGGCTGGCGCCGGCCTGGGCGGGCAGGTGCTCGATAAACAGGCGGAACTGCTGGCCGGTGCTGGCGCTGCGTAGCGTCAGGTAAGGCAGGTCGAGCCGCCTGGCGCTGGCATCGGGGATCGCCTCGGCGGCTTCGGCCTCGCCGATGCCCTTGCGCCGCATCAGCCGCCGCCGCAGGCGCTCCGGGCTGCTTTTGGCCTGGACCCGGCGGACGAGGCAGTGCCCGGCCCCCGGAGGAACCGGGGCAACCTGCCCCACCGCCAGGTGGTCGGCCATGCCGGCCAGCCAGCCGCTGCCCAGGAAGGCCGACAGCTCGCCGGCGCCGCCATGCAGCCGCAGGCAGGCCCCCAGGCTGGGGCGCCGGGCATCCACCTCGGGGAAACTGATGCCGATGCGCCCTTCGCCATGGGCCACCAAACCGCGGTGGAACTTGGCGAACAGGGCGTTCATCAGCAACGGCTGGGGGAATTCCGGGTCGGGCAAAAGACGGAGGTCGACATAGGCGTCCATGGCGCGGGCCTCATTCCTTGTCGCTGTCGCCGAACACGCCGCCCCGGATCAGGGTGGCCATGACGAAGTGCCGGCCACCTTCGTCCGGCACCTGGTCCTTGAGCACCCAGCCGTCGAGCAGGGTGTAGAAGTCACCCTTGCGCGGCTGCCGGTAGGCCTTGCCCTGGCTGGTGACGGAGCCGTAGGGCTCGACCGCGATGGGGCCCAGGCCATCGCCGTCCTCGTCCGGGTACCAGGTGTCGACGGTGCGCAGGGCGTTGCCGACCTTCTGGCTGTGCAGGGCGGCCACCTCGTTCACCGCGTACAGCACCTTGCTCTTCTGGCCGCGCTTGTCGCCCTTGTCCAGCACCAGCTCCTGGGAGGGATAGACCTCCTGGCCGTCGCCGACCCGGGCGTAGGCCACCACTTCGAGCAGAACGTGGTCCCGGCCCGCCAGGCCCTGGGCGATGGTGCCGGCCAGCTGCTCCAAATCCTTGGCCGAAGCAGCCGGCACGTCGAAGTTGCGCAGGCTGAAGGCCATGGCGTCGAAACGCCAGGTGTGACTGGCCTCGCCGCCCACCAGATGGCGCACCACGACCTCGACCTGTTCGGCACCGACCCGGTTGCGCCACAGGAAGCGGCCATTGGCCAGGTTGATGGCGTAGCGGCGCGCCAACTCGGCAAAGCCGATCTCGTCCACATAGCTTTGCACCGTGGCTTGCAGCTTGGAGCGGTAGGCGGCGTTGTTGCAGGCCGACGGCTGGCCGGCGCCGCCCAGCACGCGCAGGGTGAAGCGCACGCGCAGGGTGTCGGCGTCGTTGGGCAGGGCCGCCACGTCCACCGTTTGCAGGTTGGGGTTTTCGATGGCGGCGTCGAGCTTGGCGGCGTCGGCCCCCTTGGTCTTGAGCCGGTTCGAGATCGTGCCGCGCACGGATTTTTCGCGCAGGGCGACGGCCGACCACTGCCCGTCGGCGGTGCGATCCGCCCAGCGGCCGGCGGCAAACAGCGCGTCGGAAGGGTCGAGCTTGCGTTCAAAGGCGAGGACGGAGGCGGTGGTGAGTTCGTTCTTGGCCATGGTCAGGCTCCTTGCATGGTGGTTTCGCCGGCGCCGGCGAGGGTATCGACGTGATCAACGTAATGGTTGGTGCAGCGGTACAACCCGGCGAGCGGATCGGCGGTGCTGTGCCACAACAATTGCTCCAGGCAGCCGAGGCGGTGCGGCCCGAGCCACTGCCCAAGCGAATAGAGGCTTTCGACGAAGCGCAGCGGGGTGGCATCGTCCCGGGCGCCGCCGACCTCGCCCGGCCCGTGGAGCGGCGACAGGCCCGCGTAGCCGACCGGCAGGGGCACCAGCCAGCCGGGCCGTCTCTCAACGTCCCAAGCGACCTTGGTGGCCTCTTTGGTGGCTTCCTTGGTGACCTCTTTAACCGCCTGCGGCCCTGGGCCGGCACCAGCTTCACCCTCGGCCACCGGAACCGGCGGGGCCGTCTCCACGGGCGGAACGGGCACATGGTTGAGGCCGCTGAGGTGGAGCAAAGCATCGAGCAGGCCGGCGCCGTGCGCCTCGGCCTGCAACGCCGCCAGCCGTTCGGCCAGCAGGTCGGGGCGATGGACCAAGGCGAAGCCCGGCAAGAGCCGGCGGCGCAACCTGGCAAAGGCGCGGCGCTGCTCGTTCCGGGATTCGGGCCAATCCAGCCAGTGTGCCTGCCACCTCGGCTTGGCGGGCAGGATGCTGCCCCCGGCCAGGCGCATGCCCAGGGCGGCCTGGCCCGCCGCTTCGGCAAACAGCTGGCCTTCGAGGGCTTCGATGAAACCGTGCTGCCGCACCCCGAGGACCAGGCTCACCTCCAGGTGGGCCTTGCCCTCCTCGACAATGGCCGGCGGCGTGCCGTCGGCGACGAACTTGGCCGCATCGCGCTTGAGGTACACCGGATTGCGGCTCTGGGTGAACACCAGATGCCGGCGGCGGTTTGGGGTGAACACCTGGGGATCGAAGCCGTGGCAGACGATGCCCACGCCTTCGAACGCCACGCCGTGACTTGCCGCCAGCCGCCGTTCGAGGGCATGGGCGAAGCCGAGAAAGGCGCTGAGCGCGGGAAAGCCCCAGGTCAGGGGCCCGGAAACGGCATTGGCGTTCTGCACCCGCAACCGGGGCAGGAGCAGCACGCCGGCCGGACCGGAGGGGCGCAAAGGGTTGCGGTCATTCATCGCCCAGGTTCTCCTTCAACAGGTTCAGCTCCCGGTCCAGCACCCGCCGCCATTCCAGGGCCTCGTCGTCGCCAAAGCCGGTCTTGTCGGTTTGCAGCCGGCCGTTCAGCCATGCGGAGAAGCGGCGGCACACCTCGTCCTTCCACGCCCCGCCGAGGTAATGGGCCTGGCTGGCTTCGTCATCGCGGTGGTGCAGTGGATCGAGCCAGCATTGCTCGTCCAGGTTGAGCCGGCAGCCTTCGCGGACGCTCCAGCCCGGCTCCAGGGTGCGCAGTTCGGCGGCCATTTGCAGAACCTGATCGACCAGGTCCGCCACAAGTTGCTCCCGGGTGGCGCGAATGCGGACATTGCTGGGGGCATTGCGCACGCTGACCAGGAAATCGCGCAGAACCACGGCCAGCCGCCGGACTTCGGGCCGTGCGCCGAACTGGCGCCGGGCCATGAAGACGGTGTCGCAACCCAGGGGCGGCTTCACCTCTGCCGATTTCCACACGGGCGGCAGGGACGGCAGCAGGTAGTTCTCGCCCCGGCGCTCGCTGTTGAGCTGGCTGATGTTCTGGGGTTTGGAACCGCCGAAGCTCTGGATGGCCAGCCGGGGATAGTCCCGGAACCCCCGCTCGCTGTGCTTGCCGGCACGCCGAGCCTCCCGGGCTGCCTTGGCGCCGTCGGAGAACAGGTCGTCGTTGATGCGCCGGTAGGCCGCATGGGCCAGTGACGACGAGAACAGCGGGGCCAGCAGGTGGTATTGCCCCTCCCCCACCGGCCAGTAGATCTGCCGGGCCAGCTTGTGGGAGGCGGGCCGCCCGCGGGAACGGCCCAGGCCGGCAAAGGCCGACAGCCATTCACCGGCCTGGGCCGGGTCGTCGGAGAGGGCCGCAGCCAGGGCCGGGTCGCCGGCCTCGGCGCGCTCCAGCAATGTGCGGCCATCCACCTTCAGGCGCAGGAACTTGTAGACGTCGAGGGCCGCCGCGTTGCCGACCACGTCCGGCGCCCAATCGTCGCCCAGAGTATGGGTGCCGAGTTCCAGCGGCGGCGCCGCCGGATTGCCCCGGCTGGCCAGGCTCGACCCATCCGCCGAGGGGTGGGTGAACTTGACGGCGTGGGACACCAGTTGAATCTGCCCCACCCGGCGCACCGCATCGGCCAGCCACGCGGCCGGGCGATGCTCGTCGATGAGCCGCTGCCGGGCCTCGTCATCCCCGGCTTTGAGCTTGTCCAGCTTAGGCTGGAGGCGATCCTGCAAAAAATCGATGATGGCTCGCTGAATGCGCGCCACATCGTCCATAACCGTTACGGTCGAAGCCACTATGTACTCCTTCCTAGTAGGGGGACGGTAGGGATAAAATCGGCCCCGGAGCAAAAGCTCCGGGGCCGGTTTTCAGGCTATTAAGGTTGGGTACGTGCTAGACACCAGTTCCTCCCTTTCTGCCGCATCTGGCCCTGCGGCTTGGCTCCTCGTTCTCAACGAGTAGTTGGCTTCACCCGACGACGAGGTCTGATCACCTCGTCGTCTTTCTACACAAAAAAATCTAACCTAGTTTTTCCTATGAGGAAAATTCTAAAAAGGTATTTATTGTTCGTCCAGAGTACTAGCATGACTGCATAAAGTGCAAGTCTTTTTTAGGAACAGCCCAATTCATGCATACCGGTGCGACAATCCTGGCCACTGCTGGATTCAAGCAGCTCAGAAGTAGTTATTCCTTTCAGGAAAATCCCTTCACTGCCGGACAGGCAGCAAACGCAGAAGCCATAGGCTTCTGCGTTTTCATTTCCACGCCCGGCTGACCCCCAGCATCGGGTGGTAGCGCCAGAGCTGCGGGGCCTCCTCGCCCTCAGGCAGGTCGAGGGTGCCGAAGCGGCGCGCGCAGTCGAGGGGTTCCAGGCCCATGGCGTCGGCCAGGTCGAGCAGGGCCGGCAGGTAGGCGGGCACGGCCCAGGAGGCGATGCCCGGCCCCTGGGCCAGCCCCTCGTCCAGCTGGCGTAGGCGGCTGGATTCCGGACTCGGCTCCATGGCGGGGGGCTTGTGCAGTTGCCAGAAGCCAACCTGGGCGTCGTCCTCGTCCGGCAACAGGGCGAAGCAACAGTGCTGCTGAATCTGCCGGCGAAAGGGCTGCTGGCGTTGCAACGCGCCGCTCAGATGGGCGGGGGTGTTCCACCACCAATGCACCGGGTCGGCCACTTGGGCATTCCCCGGGCTGGCGCCCAGCATCAGGTCGATGAGCCGGGCGTGCTCCAGATCGGCCAGGTTGCCGTGGGGATCGAGTTCATCCCGGGGGCGAATGCGGGGCCGTGCATCCACTACCGCCCATTGTTCGGCAACGAGCACCTCCCCCAGCCGGTGGCTACGTAGGGCGAAGTCCCCGCCTTCAAAGCCGGGGCGGATGAAGGCCAGCCCTTTTCCACCCGTCATGTGGTGGCGGAAGTTGCTGTCGAGCAGGGCGATGTTGGGGGCGTCGGCCGGGCAAGGGTGCTTGCGGTGGCGCCAGACCCGGCCGGCCAGTTGGATGATCGAGCGCATCGACGAGGGTTCGACGATGGCCCAGTCGTAGTCGTGGTCGCGCCCCACTTCGGCGACGGCGGTCGCCAGGACGATGAAGAGGTGGTCGCCCTCTTCGCCCCCATTCAGAGCCTGCCGTACCGAGGGCAGGCCGAACACGGCCTGCTCGTCGTGGCGGTCCAGTGTGGCGTCCAGCTCCCGTTCGATGGCGGCGCGCACCAGCAGGGGATGGCGCGAATGGTAGGTGCACAGGTGAATGCGGCAGCCGGCGGGGGCCCCCTGTTTGAAGAGGGCCAACGCCGTGTCGAACAGAGGGTCAATGTTGGCCATACGGATGAGGCCGAAGCTGACCCGCTTACCGCTACCGGGATCGATGCCGTGATGACGGCGGTGCATGATCAGCGCCCGGTCGCGCAGCACGTCTGCCAGGCCGGCGCCCAGTTCCCCACGCCGCCGGGCCGCATCGTTCGCGGTCGGTGCGGGAAGATTCAAGGGAACCAGTTCGGCCCGGCGCCGTGGCTCGCCATCGCTGGCCAGACGTTCGATGCGTCGGGCCACGAAGGCGTTGTGGCGCGCCAGGAAAGCCCCAGCAGCTTCGTCGTCGCCATGGTCGCCCTGGTCGGTACCGAATTCGTCGAACCAGGCGCAGCAGACCGCCAGCCGCTCGCCGGCCTCGCCCCGGTTGCGCTGGAATTCCCTGCGGCCGGCACAGTAGGCGAGGAACAGCCCCTGGACCAGGGCGGGCGGCAGGGTGGCCGACGACAACAGCACCCGGCTGCCGAGCATGCCGGCCCAATGGACCAGCCGCGCCAGGGCGGGCAGGTCGTCGAGGCCAAAGTCGTCCGGTTCGTCCAGCACCAGGTCGGAGGTCATCAGGCGCAGCATGGGCAGGATCTGGTGCCCGCCCCGGGTGCTCTCGCAGGCCGGCATGAGGTGGTCCACCGTGCAGACCAGCACCGGCGCATCGAGCAAGGCGGAAGCCTGGCGGCCCCGGCTGGCGGCGCGGCGGGTGCTGGCGCCACGCCCTTCTTCCCCATACCCGCTGCCCTCGGCCTCGCCCTCCCCCGCCTCTTCTTCCGCGCTGCCCTTGCGTTCCGGGTACAGCCAGTCCTTGAGGGGGCCGTCCTCCAGGCTGCTCTGGTAGCGCACGTAGCTGTGCTCCGGCAGAAGATCCAATGCCGATTCGCTGCCGCTGCCGGCCGGGCCGGATTCGGCCTTGCCCTGCTCGCGCAACGCGCGCACGGCGGCGCCCCCGACCAGGACGGCCATGTCCTCCTCGGCCAGTTCGAGCCGCTTCCGGTAGGCATCGCCGGTTTGCAGGGTGAGGGTGCGCAACCCTAGGGCGACGGTGAAGCGTGTCCCCCGGGCCGGGTCTGCCAGACCATAGAGGATGCGGGCGTTGGCCAGAGTCTTGCCGCAACCGGTGGAGGCCATGTTCACGCCGAAGAAGCCCTGGGTGGCACTGCGTTCGCGCAGGGCCCCGGCCAGGTCCGCCGCGGCATTCTGCCAACGGTAGGCCCCCGTGCTTCTGGCGCGCAGACCCGTATGGCGGGCGATGCGCGGAACGCTGTGCTCCAACCGGGGCAGGGCGCGCATCAGGCGGCCGGCATTGACCTCGACACCGATCAGGTGCTCGTCGAGGCGTTGGTTGAGGTAGGGTTTGCCCGCCTCGTCACGCCGAGAATTGGCATAGAGCGCCTTGGCGCCCTTTTTCAGTGGATCGCCGTAACGGGCATGGCTGGGCTGGGACGAATAGTAGTGGTCGGCCAGCATCAGGGCGAGGCGCGACAGGTGCAGGACGTAAGGGCTGGACAGCAGCCGCGCCGCTTGCTCGCCGGTCAGCCCCGGCCGGCGCAGGATGGCCTGGGCGACCATGGCGGCGTGCTGGCGCCAGTGGCGGCTGGTCAGGGGCAGGCTGTCGAAGCGCCAGCACGCCTCCGCATCCTTGTCGCTTGCCGCCCGGCTGCCGCACCAGTCGTGAGTGATGGCGAGGGGAATGTTGTCCAGATTGCGCGCGGACAATGCCCAGGCGGGATTCGTCGCCGTCGGCAGCCGGTGATGGCTCACCACCAGCCAACCGATGGCCCGAGCCAGTGGCGTATGCAGGGTGCGGAACGGGCCGAGGGTGCGCCCATCGTCGACCTTCAAGCAGTCACGGACGAGCAGCTCGGCGTCGATGTCGGGATCGGCCAGGCGCTCCAGCCAGGCCCGGTCGTCCTTGCCGTCTTCGCCGACGAAGGCGGCAAAGAGGCGCAGCGAAACCCATTCGTGGCGAAACGGGTCGGCCACCGGCTGGGCGCTGACGAGCTTTTTCTGGAACGCCAGACTGGCCTTGCCCAGGTCGTGGAACAAGGCCGCCAGGCGGGCCAGGAGGGCGATGTCCTCGCCGGTGTGCCAGTCGTTTTCATCGCCGCTGCGCAGGACGTCGCGGCGGGTGGTGTTGGTGGGCGTGGCGCCGCGCAGGTTGAAGCGCCGGGCGTCGCCGACGATCCACAGCAGTTCGCTGTGGTCCTTGCCCCGTATCCAGTGGCAGGCAACGGCCGTATTCTTGCGCGCCGACCGGCGCAGGAGGCGGTAGAGGGTATCCAGCCCTTGCTGGGTGATGGCCGTCTGCCAGGTGCGCTCGCCGCAGCGTTCGGCGAACTGGTCGATGATGCGACGGGTCTGGACCAGGGCGTTCTTGGTGCATTGGGAAACCAGCAGGACGTTCATTGGCCCGCCCCTCCCACCTCCAGGGCAATGGCCTTGACCGTATCGATCATGAAGTCGAGGGCCTCGGCGCGGACCAGGGTGTCGATGCAAGCTTCGCGGAAGCCCTGCTCGTCGTCGCCGCGCATGGCGGAAATGAAGGCTTGAGGTAAGACCAGGGCATCCTTCACCAGGTCGGCGATGTCGAACACCAGGCCGCCACGCCGGGTCTTGCCGTGCAGCACCGCCAAGCCATGGGGCAACCCCAGGACCCAGGCAGCCGTGGCGCCGAGACCGTAGGCCAGGTAATTGCCGTGATCGAGGAAGCGGTTGGCCGGATCGGCCCCCGCCCCGTTGCGGGTCCGGACGAAATCGCCATAGTCGGTGGCATCGCAGGCGAAGCGGAACAGCTTTTTCGTCAGGCGGGCCTCTTCGGTGAGCAGTTCGGTGTTGTCCGCCGCCAGGCCGATCTGGCGGCGCGATTCGTCCAGCGCGGATTCGAGCCGCCCGGCGGGCACGGCAAACCCGGCGTCGGCCAACGCCCGGCTGCCGCCCCAGTGCTCGCGAATGCGCTCAAGCCGCGCCCGCTGCACGCACTTGGCGGCATCGAGACGGCGCGCATCGTCGAACCAGAAGCGCACCCAGTGTTGCAGGTATTCGGTGGGCCGGTACTCGCTTTGCGGCGAGAACCAGGCCACGTCGAAGTCGACCTCGTTGGCGCTGTAGAGCGGCGTCCCGCCCCCACCGCAAAACCCCACCAGCACACCGGCCTTGGCCAGCTCGCGCATGGCCGCCTGGGTGATGGACGTGCCGGTTCCGAGCAGAACGGTCGTGGTGTTGGCGATGGGGATGTTCCAGTACAGCGACTGTTTGCCTTCGTCGGTCACGTATTCGACGCGCCCGCCATTCACCAGCACCCGGCAATGCTGGAGGTAGTAGATGTTGGCCCGCTTGGAATGCAGGATGGTCTTGAGTTGGCTGGGGGTGAAAGCGTCCATGACAGTCGGCGGCGCAAACAGGGGAAGGAGTCGCGGAATCGGCGTCGAGCCGGCGGCGGTCGTCCCCGGCGCATGCCGCCCCCGAAACCACCAGGCACCGGATATGCATCCGGCTCCACGGCATTTTGGACATGCCCAAGGCATCGCCGCGGCGATGATAAGAGCATCGCACGCCCCAGGAGGCCGGGCAACCAGTGGCAAGCCATGTATCGGCCCCACCGCCACCACCGAAGGGCCATCCATTGCGAGCGGAAGCACCGCAATGACGAAGAGGCGGACTTGCGCCCGCCTCTTCGCACCGCTGAAATCGGCCTGGCATTGCACCAGGCCGAAAGATCAGTCCCGGTCAGTTCCAGTCGCTGCCGCCGTCGCTCCCGCCATCGTCCCAGGACGAGGTGTCGTTGACGCCGAAGTCGTTGCCGCCCAGGTCGTTGAAATAGGTGTCCTGGAAGGTGGAACCGATGTCGGCCGGATTGCGGACCACGCCTTCATGGGCGGCGCCCTCCCGTCCGTCGATGAAGCGGTGCATCAGGGCTTCGCCCGCCACCACGCCGGCGCCCAGGGCCGCGCCGGTAGCCAGGCCGCCCATCATCCGCGAGCCGAGGCCGGGTTCGGCCGGGCCGACCGGGCCATACCCCGGCGCACCGTAAGGCGCGGCTCCCGGGCCGTAGCCATAGCCCATGCCCGTCCCCGCCGGTTGTGGGGCGCCGGAGGGAACGTAGCCGCCGCCGTTCGGCGCCAGGCCGCCCCGGCTCGCCATCAGGCGGGTCGCCAGGACGATGAAGGCGATCAGGCCGAATCCGCCGGCCACGAGCCCCCAGGGAAAGGACGCGCCACCCGCCGCCGGTGATGCCATGGACTGGACCGGCACCACCGCCGATGCCGTGCGGGCCTTGTTCGACGAACCGAGCAATCCCTTGAGGTTCTGCACCGCTTCGGGCTTGGCGAAGGGCAGGCCCGGGGCCAGCCGTTCCGCCGTGGCCAGTTCGGCCTTTGCCTTGTCGAACTGGCCCTGCTTGGCCAGCAGTTCGGCCTCGACGTAATGGGCCTTGCCGCTGCCCGGGTGGGCTTGCAGCACCTCGTGCATCATCGACTGGGCCTGGGACAGATTGCCCGACTGGGCGGCCTGGTAGACCTGGTGCAGGCTCGGCTCGTCGGCCCGGGCCATGCCGCTGGCGAGGGTGACAGCCAGCGCCATCAGCAGTCCTACGACAATGTTCTTGCGCATCGCACGCTCCTTCACGCAAAACGCCCGAATCGGGCGGAGCACGCGGCCAAGGCCGCGCCTTCGTTTCGTCACGGTGAGAAGTTAAGAGCGCGGCAGTGCGGCTTCAACGGCGGTTTTGCAACCAATTCGTAAGCCTCTGTTTCAGGTTCCGCCCACCATCGTTTCACTGGATGGGAACCTCGCGCGGATCATGCGGGGCACGAATCTTCATGCAGGCCATTTCCCCCTGGAGATTTTCCAGGGGGAAACGGCGGGCTCGACATCACGCCTTGCGGATGACCCATTCGACCTGAGGATCGGTACCACCGCTCTGTACGCCCTTGGTGGTCAACCAGACTTGGCCTTCCTGCTGGTAATACGTCAGGTAGGGTTTGTCCGTGTAGTGCAGGTTGCGAATGCGGACCACATCGCCCGCCCGCAACTCGGCCCCCGGCGAGCCTCTCTGCTTCTCTATCGACCAGCCCTGCCGGGTTTGGTCGTAATTTTTCTTGTAGTAGTAAAGGGCCGTGGTGTCCCAGGCGCCGAGATAACAGTAGTCTCCCGTGCTCGATTCCGTGGTGCGGATGGAGAAAGCACCGCCATCGCGGACGGCCTGGGTGCCGTCGCTGGCTCCGCTGCGGTTCTCGAAGATGAGGGAAATGGCCGAATCCAGAAGGCGTGGGTAGTACTGGGTGGTCAAGGCATAAGGGGCCTCCTTCATGGCTCCCAGGTAGATACCGTTGTTGGCCTGCAAGGTGAACCGGTTGCCGAAGGCAAGGACTGCCGGCTCCCGCCCGTGGCGCGCATCCTCCTGGGCTTCGGCGGCCTCGGGCAGGCGCACGATCCAGCGACTCCGCTCCGGCTGCTCTTTTCCGGTCGTCAGATAGCGATAGCCATCATTGAAGTCGTACCACTGGATGTTCTGCTGCCCGTAACTGATGTTCTCGATCAGGATGCTATCGCCGGGGGCGATCATGTCGCCATCGCTGCCGCCGACCTTGTGCACGATCCACCCCTGTTTCTGGGTATCGGAATCCGGGGTGTAATAGTAAAGGGCCGGGGTCGCCCAAGCGCCGAGTTCGGAGTACTTGCCCGCCGCCGCTTCGGTGGTGCGGATTCGCACCTTGCAGCCTGAAACCAGCGCTGTCCTCCCCGACTCGAGGATGAATTCGAGCGTTACCCCCTTGCTATCCATGCGCGGATAGTACTGTTCCGTCGCCAGCAATACGCCGACGAAGGCACCCGTCGGTGACTGCAAACGCAAGGGCACGGTAACGCAGCCTTGCGCCGTGTCGATGGTGACCCCCAGGTCCTGCTTCACCACGGACGCCACCAGATCGAGGTGACTCCGGGCCGAGCGATTGAAGCGGTAATAGTCGGTGCTGCGCTTGTCGCCAGCGTTCTTGAACCCCGCCAGCCAGCGCTCGGGATCGTAGGCCGGAGGCACGTCGAGCCCCAGGTCGGCAAGCCGCTTCTGCCACATTTTGCAACGCCGCTCGGCAGACTCCCGGCCAGCCTCGTCCCCCTGCATGACCAGTATCTCGTGCAGGACCGCTTCCTTGGCGGCGTCGATCACGCTGCCTTGGGCCGCATCCAGCGGATCGAACATGGTGTTCGCCCGGATACAGCGCATTGCCCAGGTGATCTGCTTGAACGCCTTCACGTAGCAATCCGGATTGTTCTTGACTATCCATTGGCTGGACCACATCGGCTTGTAGCGGTAGGTCATCCAGGGATAGTCGGGCAGATGGCCCATACGGCCATGGCCCAGGTAGCAGACGGAATTGGCGAACAGGCTCGGCGGCGTCGCTTCCTCACCTCGGATCAGGTCGTTGATGAGTTCGGCGTTGCTTTGGCTCCAGTCCTTGTAATAGGCACGCTTCCAGACGACTTCGGTTTCCCGGCCGTCGGCCCCGATGTTGAACACCTGCTCCGCGGCATCGTTGACGCACCAGACCGGCGATCCCGTGTAGAACATGTGGGCCCAGGTGTCGGCCAGGACATGCATGCGGATGCCGGTGAGATGAAGCAGATAGTCCTGGCCCAGGTGATGTTCCCGGATGTCGTTGACCATCTTGCCCGCCAAGCCGCTGTTGGGGAGGCACAGCATCTTGAAGCTGTCCTCTTCGACCTTGCCGAAGCGCCACGTCAAGGTCGAGCGGGGCCCCTCGAACACCTTCTGCTCGGGCGTTGCGCCGTAGTTACCGGGCAGGAAATGAAACGCCGACCAGACCTGGCGCAGATTGTCCAGATACGACCCGCCCCAGCGCAGCGGATTCACCTCGAAGTCCGCCAGGTCGGGGACGGTGGAATGGACGGTCGGAACCGGCCGAAAATCCGAAATGTAGTAAGCGCCGTTGCCATCGACCAGATACGCCATGGTCGAATCATCCACGTACTGTGCGGCATGGGCGATCACGACCGCCTCATCCGTCCCATGCCCCGCCAGGCGGGCCGCCGCGTAGGTTGCGTAGTAATGAAAATCGATGTCCATTCCGACCTCCACTGATGTGAGTGAGTGAAATGCCCGGAGGCATGTTCCAGTCGGATCGGCGTGTGCCGGCGATCAAACGTCCTCTACGTCCCCTTTTCGCAGGCACATACCAATCCTGCGGGCCAGGGTACAGTCAAATTTATTTATTTGACATATACAATTGGTATTGCCAGACCTATCTCAATGGACGTATCCGTCTGACAAACGCCGTATTTGGGGCAGTACTCAGACGCAGCGGGCTCGATGCACGTGAACGGCCCACAACGGTCTGGCGAAGACCATTGACCATTGCGCATGCGCTAAAGGCAGCGCAAAGCGGCACTAACGAGAAGGGGAAATGGGCGGAAAGCCCCGCCGATTTGCTCTGCCCATGGACAGAACCGGGAGGGAATGGGCGCGCCACCGGACGGTATGCGCCGAAGGTGCTCAACGCAGCCAAGCAGCGAAACAACTCATTGATTTAATGAGCTATTTAGGGGTATAGTGCGCGGTTTTTCTGCATCGACGTTTCGATGCTTGGTGCCGGGAAAGGGACTCGAACCCTTACACCTTGCGGCGGCGGATTTTGAATCCGCTGCGTCTACCGATTCCGCCATCCCGGCATGGGTGGCCTGCAACGCGGGGCGCATCTGCCGGAGTTCCGGCAACGGCCCGCGGGGCCTGGCAAGGAGGCGGATTATCCAGTATCCCGCCCCGGGCGGCAAGCCGCGACCCCATCCTTTTCGTGCACTTTTGTATGTCCCTCACCGTCGACGATTTCGATTTTCCCCTTCCGCCCGAGCTGATCGCCCAGCACCCGGCCGCCGAGCGCACCGCCAGCCGCCTGCTGCACGTGGCCGGGCCGGCCCTGACCGACCTGGGCTTTACCGACCTGCCCTCTCTCCTCGCCCCCGGCGACCTGCTGGTGTTCAACGACACCCGGGTGATCAAGGCCCGCTTTTTCGGCGCCAAGGACAGCGGCGGCGCGGTGGAGGTGCTGGTGGAGCGCATCGCCGAGCCCCACCGGGCCCTGGCCCAGGTGCGCGCCTCCAAGTCGCCCAAACCGGGCACCCGGCTGCTGCTGGAGAACAGCTTCGGCGCCACCGTCACCGGCCGGGAGGGGGAATTCTTCGTCCTCGAACTGCCCGACGGCGGGCCGGATTTCTGGCAACTGACCGAGGCCCACGGGCGCCTGCCCCTGCCCCCCTACATCACCCACGGCGCCGAGGCCGAGGACGAATCCCGCTACCAGACGGTCTATGCCCGCGCCCCCGGTGCGGTGGCCGCCCCCACCGCCGGGCTGCACTTCGACGAGGCCCTGCTGGGGCGGCTCAAGGCGATGGGGGTGGAGCAGGCCTTCCTCACCCTGCACGTGGGAGCCGGCACCTTCCAGCCGGTGCGGGTAAGCAACATCGCCGACCATCACATGCACAGCGAGCGCTTCGAGATTCCCGCAGCCACCGCCGAGGCCATCGCCGCGACCCGCGCCCGGGGCGGCCGGGTGGTGGCGGTGGGCACCACCAGCCTGCGCGCCCTGGAATCCGCCGCTCTGCAAGGCGGCCGGGAAGACGGCACGGTGCCGGCCGGGGGCGCGGAAACCGACATTTTCATCACCCCGGGCTACAAGTTCCGGGTGGTGGACCGGCTGGTCACCAACTTTCACCTGCCCAAGTCCACCCTGCTGATGCTGGTGGCGGCCCTGGCTGGGTTCGACACCATCCGCGCCGCCTACGCCCACGCCGTGGCGCAGCGCTACCGTTTCTTCAGCTACGGCGACGCCATGCTGCTGGAGCGGGCGGCCCCGCCCCGGGCGTAAGCCGTTCAGCCCACTCGCCCCGCCCTGCGCAGACCACCGCCTTCGCCCGATATTTTTTCCAGTTTCCCCGTCTTTCCGCTCCCATGTCCGACAAGAAATTCGAACTCCTCGCCACCGACGGCCGCGCCCGCCGGGGCCGCCTGACCCTGCCCCACGGGGTGGTGGAAACCCCGGTGTTCATGCCGGTGGGCACCTACGGCACGGTCAAGGCCATGACGCCCCAGGCCCTGCGCGACATCGAGGCCCAGATCTGCCTGGGCAACACCTTCCATCTGTGGCTGCGCCCGGGGCTGGCGGTGGTGCGCGCCCACGGCGGACTGCACGGCTTCATGGGCTGGGAAAAGCCGATCCTCACCGACTCCGGCGGCTTCCAGGTGTTCTCCCTGGGCGCCCTGCGCAAGATCACCGAGGAAGGGGTGAAGTTCGCCTCGCCCATCGACGGGGCCAAGCTGTTCCTCACTCCGGAGGAGTCGATGCGCATCCAGACGGTGCTCAACTCCGACGTCGTCATGATCTTCGACGAATGCACCCCCTACCCGGCCAGCCACGACGAGGCGGCCAAGTCGATGCGCCTGTCGCTGCGCTGGGCCAAGCGTTCCCGGGAGGAATTCGACCGCCAGGAGAACCCCAACACCCTGTTCGCCATCGTCCAGGGCGGCATGTACGAGGACCTGCGCGACGAGTCCCTGGCGGCCCTGCAAGACATCGGCTTCTTCGGCTTCGCTATCGGCGGCCTGTCGGTGGGCGAACCCAAGGAGGACATGGAACGCATCCTGGCCCACACGGCGCCGAAGCTACCGGCGGACAAGCCCCACTACCTGATGGGCGTGGGCACGCCGGAAGACATCGTGTACGCCGTGGGCGAAGGCATCGACATGTTCGACTGCGTGATGCCCACCCGCAACGCCCGCAACGGCCACCTGTTCACCCGCTACGGCGACGTCAAGATCAAGAACGCCCGCTACCGGGAGGACACCCGGCCCCTGGACGAATCCTGCGACTGCTACGCCTGCCGCAATTTTTCCCGGGCCTACCTGCACCACCTGTTCCGCACCGGCGAGATTCTCGGTTCCATGCTCAACACCATCCACAACCTGCGCTACTACCAGGTATTGATGGAGGAAATCCGCGCCGCCATCGCCGCCGGTGAATACGACGACTTCCGCCGCCGCTTCGCCGCGGAACGGTCCCGGGGACCGGCGTAAAACGACGGCTGGCGGCGCGCGGCCGCAGCCCCCTTGCAATCGGCCCGCCCGCCCCCAATTACATACGGTTAATCAAGGTCCGGCACTGCCGGTGATACACTTCCAGACTTAAATTTTTGCCGGCCCGGCCCGATTTTCGCGGCCTGGCCCCACCTTTTAGCCAATTACCAGAATCGGAGAACCCCAGTGCTGATTTCCCTCGCCCACGCCCAGACCGCGGCCGCCCCGGCCGGTCCCGCCGATAGCTTCATGCAGCTGCTGCCCATCATCCTGATGTTCGTCGTGCTGTGGTTCCTGATGATCCGGCCCCAGATGAAGCGCGCCAAGGAACAGAAGGCCATGGTCGAAGCCCTGCAAAAGGGTGACGAAGTGGTGACCCAGGGCGGCATCGTCGGTCGCATCGCCAAGGTGGGCGACAACTACATCCACCTGGAAGTGTCCGAAGGCAAGGACGGCCCCGTCGAACTGGTGGTGCAAAAAGGCGCCGTGCAGGTGCTGCTGCCCAAGGGCACGCTGAAGTCCCTGTAAGCGGGACGAAACCGGGGGCGCCGCAAGCGCCCCTTTCGCTTTTTTGCCGCCCCCGTCTTTCTTCCCCGCCCTCCTCCTGCCGGCTCCCTGTCTCGCATTGAAACCATGAACCGCTACCCGCTCTGGAAATACATCACGGTGGCTGTGGCCCTGTTGCTGGGCCTCATTTACACCCTGCCCAACTTCTTCGGCGAATCCCCCGCCGTGCAGGTGTCCTCCGCCAAGGCCACCCTCAAGCCCGACGCCCGGCTCGAAGCCCAGGTCCAGGACATCGTCAAGGCGGCGGGTCTCAACGCCACCGGCATCCAGCTCGACGCCAACAGCGTCAAGATCCGGCTGGCCGATACCGATACCCAGCTCAAGGCCAAGGACGCCCTGGAGAAGGCCCTCAACACCGATCCCCAGGACCCCCAGTACGTGGTGGCCCTGAACCTGCTCTCCGCCTCGCCCCAGTGGCTCACCAGCCTGCACGCCCTGCCCATGTACCTGGGCCTGGACCTGCGCGGCGGTGTGCACTTCCTGCTCCAGGTGGACATGAAGGGGGCCGTGACCAAGCGCCAGGACTCCCTGGCCGCCGACCTGCGCACCCTGCTGCGCGACAAGAACGTGCGCCATTCCGGCATCAACCGGGAAGGCGACCGGGTGGTCGTCCGCTTCCGCGACGAGGACACCCGCACCGCCGGCCGCCGCGCCATCGAGGATGCCCAGCAGGATCTGACCCTGGCCGACGGTACCAGCGGCAGCGATCTGACCCTGACCGCTACCCTCAAGCCCGAGGCCATCAAGCGCCTGCAGGAATTCGCCCTCAAGCAGAACATCACCACCCTGCACAACCGGATCAACGAGCTGGGCGTGGCCGAACCGGTGATCCAGCAGCAGGGCGCCGACCGCATCGTCGTGCAACTGCCCGGCGTGCAGGACACGGCCAAGGCCAAGGACATCCTGGGCCGCACCGCCACCCTGGAAATCCGCATGGTGGACGACACCCCGGGCGCCCTGGACGCCGCCCTGGCCGGCCAGGTGCCTTTCGGCACCGAGCTGTACAAGGAACGCGGCGGCCTGCCGCTGCTGGTGAAGAAGCAAGTGGTGCTGACCGGCGACCGTCTCACCGACGCCCAGCCGGGCTTCGACGGCCAGACCCACGAGCCCGCAGTGCACCTCACCCTGGACGCCGCCGGCGCCCGCATCTTCCGCGACATCACCCGGGAGAGCGTGGGCAAGCGCATGGCCATCCTGCTCATTGAAAAGGGCAAGGGCGAAGTGGTCACCGCCCCGGTGATCCGCACCGAAATCGGCGGCGGCCGGGTGCAGATTTCCGGCCGCATGAGCACCGAGGAAGCCAACGACACCGCCCTGCTGCTGCGCGCCGGCTCCCTCGCCGCGCCGATGGACATCGTCGAGGAACGGACCATCGGCCCGTCCCTGGGCGCCGAGAACATCAGCAAGGGCTTCCACTCCACCCTGTGGGGCTTCGCCGCCATCGCCCTATTCATGATCGTGTACTACCAGGTGTTCGGCCTGATCTCGGTGACCGCCCTGGCCTCCAACCTGCTGCTGCTGGTAGCCCTGCTGTCGCTGCTGCAAGCCACCCTGACCCTGCCCGGCATCGCCGCCATCGCCCTGACCCTGGGCATGGCCATCGACGCCAACGTGCTGATCAACGAGCGGGTGCGCGAGGAACTGCGCGCCGGGCTGCCGCCCCAGTCGGCCATCGCCGCCGGCTACGAGCGCGCCTGGGCGACCATTCTCGACTCCAACGTCACCACCCTGATCGCCGGCGTGGCCCTGCTCATCTTCGGCTCCGGCCCGGTGCGCGGCTTCGCCGTGGTGCACTGCCTCGGCATCCTCACCTCCATCTTCAGCTCCGTGGTCATCTCCCGCGCCATCACCAACCTGGTGTACGGCCGCAAGAAGAAGCTGGAGAAGGTGCATATCGGCCAGGTGTGGAAACCCGGCAACTCCACCGCCGTCGCCAAGTAAGCCCGGGAGAACGATCTCATGGAATTTTTCCGCATCAAGAAAGACATCCCCTTCATGCGCCATGCGCTGGTGTTCAACGTCATCTCGTTGCTCACCTTCGCCCTGGCGGTGTTCTTTCTCGCCCACCGCGGGTTGCACCTGTCGGTGGAATTCACCGGCGGCACCCTGATCGAGGTCAAGTACGAGCAGTCCGCCGACCTGGAAGGCATCCGTGGCGCCCTGGGCAAGGCCGGCTATTCGGACTTCGCCGTGCAGAACTTCGGGTCCAGCCAGGACGTGCTGATCCGCCTGCCGCTCAAGTCCGACCAGCAGAGCGCCCAGATCGGCCAGCAGGTGATGGACGTGCTCAACGCCGGCGTGCCCGGCGCCAACCTCTCCCGCGTCGAGTTCGTCGGCCCCCAGGTGGGCCGCGAACTGGCCGAGAACGGCGCCCTGGCCCTGCTGCTGGTGATCGTCGGCATCGTCATCTACCTGGCGGTGCGCTTCGAGTGGCGCTTTGCCGTCTCGGCGATCATCGCCAACCTGCACGACGTGGTGATCATCCTGGGCTTCTTCGCCTTCTTCCAGTGGGAATTCTCCCTCTCGGTGCTGGCGGCGGTGCTGGCGGTGCTGGGCTACTCGGTGAACGAATCGGTGGTGGTGTTCGACCGGGTGCGCGAAACCTTCAAGAAGGTGCGCGGCCTGGCCACTCCCCAGGTGCTCGACCACGCCATCACCAGCACCATCTCCCGGACCATCATCACCCACGGTTCGACCCAGATGATGGTGCTGTCGATGCTGGTGTTCGGCGGCGAGACCCTGCACTACTTCGCCATGGCCCTGACCATCGGCATCTGCTTCGGCATCTACTCGTCGGTGCTGGTGGCCAGCCCCCTGGTGATGTGGCTGGGCGTCTCCCGCGAACAGTTCATCAAGCCCCCCAAGGCCAAGGACCCCAACATGACCGAGGACGGCGCCTGCGTCTGAGCCTTCCGGTCTTGCACCAAAGAAAAAGCCGCGCCACTCAATGGCGCGGC
This sequence comes from Oryzomicrobium sp., assembly GCF_036820405.1. Taxonomy (NCBI): domain Bacteria; kingdom Pseudomonadati; phylum Pseudomonadota; class Betaproteobacteria; order Rhodocyclales; family Rhodocyclaceae; genus Oryzomicrobium; species Oryzomicrobium sp. The sequence continues at coordinate 95,963 of NZ_DAISLS010000006.1, read as the reverse complement.
TTTTTCTTTGCCTGTTCAGCATAGGAAGGTGCGGTACACCTCCGCTCGAGACGGTCAGCCTCCTGGCGCCCGCAACCTCACGACACAGTCAGATGTTCAGCCGGTAGCCCTTGCTGGCAACGCTGCCATGCTAGCTCGAGCCCTTGGGAAAAAGCGCTGGCAAATGCCGCGCTGTCGAACAAGGGAGAAGTAAGACGCTGGCTGGCCAGGCGGTTCCTCAAGAGCGCAAGATGCGCCCTATTCCGGGCCAGGGCGAGCAACATGGCCTCATAAGCCGCTTCCCCCTCGGCCACCAGTTCCGGCAGGCCGGCAGCTTGTACCACGCTGGCGGATACTCGGGAGACGAAGGTATCGCCGCAGCAGGCCGCTTGGGGAACCCCAGCCCACAGGGCGTCGCTGGCCGTGGTGTGGGCATTGACCGGGGAGGTATCCAGGGCAAGGTCGGCGCAAGCCATCCTGCCCAGATGATCGGCCAGTGGCATGCGCGCCGCCCAAATGAGACGCCCTTCGTCCACACCGGCCTCCGCCGCCGCCTGCAGCAGGGCAGACTTGGCCACAGAAGGCAGGTCGAGCAGCCATAGCACGGCGTCAGGCACCTGCTGCAGCAGGCGCATCCACAGTGAAAATACCGCCCGGGTAATCTTGTAAGGCTGGTGGAACGCAGCCAGGACCCAAGCATCCTCGGGCAATCCCAACGCACGGCGGCCAGGGTTCTGGCCTATTTCTCGGTGGCAATCGTTGGGCTGGTAGCAATGGGGCAGACGGAGAATCCGTTCGGAGTAGCCAGCCTCGGCCCCGACGGGAATGACCACCGGGTCGGCAATGATGTAATCGATCCACGGTGCTCCCATGGTTCCCGGAAAGCCCAGCCACTGCATCTGCAACGCTGCCGGGCGTTGCACCAGGACGGGGGCGCGATACCCCTGCGTCCATCCCTTGAGGTCGATGGCGATATCGATCCGGTCCGCACGAATCCGGTCCGCCACCTGGGAATCGGACAAGGCCCGGATATCGACCCATTCCGGGATAACCTGGCGGAGGCGCTGCCGATAGGCATCCGGTTGGTCCGGACTGAAGTCGTAGGCAACCAGTTGGAAGCGACCAGGATCGAGTGCCTCCAGCACGCCGACCATCAGGTGTGCAGTCGCATGATCGCGGAAATCCGACGAAAGCAGGCCGACGCGCAATGCCTTGCCGGAAGTTAAGTGCGCGCCCCCTACCGGCGGACAAGTAGTGGACGGTGCGCAACAGGAAGCAAAATGCTGTGCCACCCGCAACTGTTCGCCGGCTGAGGTTCCAGGAGTCGTGAGATATGCAAATGGAGAAACAAGCAGCCCACCCTGCGCCATCAGGGCATCGGCGGAGGCCAACTGCTCGCCCATCGCCGCCTCGAGAAGCTCCGCCCCCTCCCAATCCACCATCTGACGGCAGGCATGGGCGGCCAGCAGCAGCCAGTCAGCCCTGGGAGTGCGTTGCACGGCCTCGATGAAGGCCCCTCTTGCCGTAACCTGGTCGCCCAGATCCGCACTGACACAGCCAAGGTTATAGAACGCCTGGTCGTAATCCGGATCGAGCTCCAGGGCACGCAAGAAAACCGCCTTCGCTTCCTCGAACGCACCGGCCTCACGCAAGGCGGTGCCCAGGTTGTTATGCACCATGGCCCATTCCGGCTTCAGTTCCACGGCCCGGGTGCCGGCAGCCACGGCTTCTTTGAGAGCCGTCCGGTTCTGCAATGCGACAGACAGATTGGACCAGGCCAATGCGTTGCCTGGATTGAGATCGACGGCCTTCTGCAACCAGCTTTCCGCCTCAGCATCCTCGCCGGCCTGAAGCAGCAAGCCTCCCAGCATGCCCATGGCGGCATCGTCATCCGGCAGGGAGGCGACATTGAAACGACAGAATGCCAATTGCAGGTCAGTGTCGCCCAATTCCAGCGCAAGTTCACGACAAAGCTGGGCCAAGCTCCTGTCCCCGGGGGCACGCTCGAACGCCAGCCAGAACTGCTCCAGGGCCTCGGTCTTGCGCTGCCACGCCAGGTAGGCACAGCCGAGGTTGTAGCGGTGAGTAGAAGCTTGGGGTTGCAGTTCGATAGCCTGTTGATGCGCCATCATCGCTTCTTCGAAACGCCCGGAATCCGCCAGGGCATTGCCGAGGTTGCTGAACGTCTGCGCATCTTCGGGAAGAAGGCGGGCAGCTGCCTGCAATGCATCCACGGCTGCCGCAGCTTCTCCCTTGGCATGGAGGGCGCTACCCAGCAGCTTGTGGAGCACACCGTTACCGGCGTCCCTGACAAGCAGCCCCCGTGCCCCGGCGACCACCTCATCGTAGCGTCCAGCAGAAAAAGCCCGGACCAAGGGAGCCAAGGCTTCAAGCGGAGGAGTAGTGGAAGAAGCGGCGGGGCGAAAAGAGGCGGGCATATCCGGCGGCGAAGGAGGAAAGGTAATGGCCCTTATGGGCAAAAGCCCTCTCCCAACAGAAGGCAAAGCCGGAGTCTAGCAGGCCCCCCGCTCCCCTACCCCCGTGATGATTGCCATGCGCCGCGCTTCAGGCAGCTTGCTCCTGGACACACGTTGGGCAGCAAGTCACCGTGCCACGTGCCAGACGTTGGCCATGCCCTCGCCGCCGGCATCGCCGGGGGCCTTGTCCTTGCTCCAGTAGTACAGAGGCTTGCCCTTGTAGGCCCATTGCTGGCGACCGTCGTCGCGGGTGACCAGGGTCCAGGCCCCCATGGGCTTGGCGCCGGCCTCGGCGTAGAGCGGCGGCCAGTTGGTGGCGCAGGGGCCGATGCAGGTGCTCTTCGAGCCGTCCGCCGGGTCCCTGTCCAGGGTATAGAGGGTCATGCCGTTGGCGCCGACCAGCATGCGGCCCTGCATCCGGGCAGGCGCCATGGTGTCGCCGGGGGTGGCGCAGGCGGTCAGGGACAGTAGGCCGACCAATGCCAGCCCGTACAAATGCATGCTTTTCATGATGACGTTCCTCATTAGCTGCGTGGAGGTTGGTCCGCCATGCCTGGCCATGCCCGGCAGTCGGATCGCCGTGCTGCGCGTTGTATGTGGTGCGTGGTGCAAGGTGATTGGGCAGCCGCGTTCCCGGGATGTTCCACGGGGGCGACCGCCGGCTTCGAGGTAAACTGAGCCCCCAGAACCGTCTTTTGCATGGGAGAAACCGGCCGATGAGTGCGCAACGCATCTATCTATGGGACCTGCCGACCCGCCTTTTCCATTGGCTACTGCTAGCCGCCTTCGCGGCGGCGTTCATCACCGGCCAGGTCGGGGGCAACCTGATCGTCTGGCACGGCCGCCTGGGCGTGCTGATCCTCGGCCTGGTGGTCTTCCGCCTCATCTGGGGGGTGATCGGCTCCACCTACGCCCGCTTCAGCCAGTTCGTCGCCGGCCCGGGCGCCATCGCTCGCTACCTGCGCGGCCAGTGGCAAGGCATCGGCCACAATCCCCTGGGCGCTCTGTCGGTGCTGGCCCTGCTCGGTCTGGTGGGCGTCCAGGTGGGCACTGGCCTGTTCGCCAACGACGACATCGCCTTCACCGGCCATCTCTACGCCCTGGTTGATGCCGGGCTGTCGAACCGGCTCACCGGCGTGCACAAGCTGCTGTCCAACCTGCTCATCGCCCTGGTGGTCGTCCACGTGCTGGCGGTGGCCTACTACCGTCGGGTGAAGCGGCACGACCTGCTCACCCCCATGGTCACCGGCTGGAAGCACGATGCGCCCGCCCACAGCCGCTCGGCCCAGGGCGGCGGTCCTGTGGCCTTCCTGGCCGCCGCCGCTATCGCCGGCGGCGTGGCCTGGGCGGTGGGCAGCGGCTGGGCCAGCCAGACCTTCGCTCCTCCCCCGCCGCCCCCTGCGGCGGTGGAAACGCCCAGCTGGTAGGCCCCGCCGCAGCGGGCAGCAACGAAAAAGCCGCCGGATATCGGATATCCGGCGGCTTTTTCGTTTTCGGCGACAGCCTGGTGGCCGCCGTCCGGAACAGGATCAGTCCTTGCGGAACTTGTCGTGGCAGCCCTTGCAAGTCTCGCCGGTCTTACCGAACTGGGCTTTGATCGCGGCCACGTCGCCGGTGGCGGCCACCTTCTCCAGTTCGTTGGCGGCGGCACCGAAGGCGCGGGCCAGCTTGCCGGCCTCTTCCTGCTGGGCGAAGAACTCGGACTTGAGGCGGGTTTCCTTCCAGCCGGCTCCCTTGTCGCTGCCCGGCACGTACAGGGCGCCCATGCCCGAATTGGCCACGGCGGCGATGGCGCGGGCGGCGTTGGCCACCTGTTCCTTGTTGAAATTGCCGTCCAGGTTGGCCTTGATCTTACCCATGTTCCAGGCCAGGAAACCGTAGGCGGACTGGCGGAACTTGATGGCATCCTCGGTCTTCATCTGGGCGTGGGCGCCGGCAGTGCAGGCGAGGCAGACGGCGGCGCAGGCGATGCGGGAGAGCAGCTTCATTGTTTTATGACTCCTGTTGGGCCCCGAAGGGGTCGATGGACGATCGATCCGCGCCCGCCGGGAGGACCGGCGGGGCAGCGGGGTCATTATTCCATGATCCTAGCGGGCGGCATGTAACCGAGGTTACAGAGCTGCCCCAGCCCGCAGCCCGGCCTTACTCGGCGAAGACGTGCTTGATGCGCAGGGTGATGCCGGTCTCGATGATCTGGAGCAGGCGGTCGATGTTGGGGTGCTTGCCCGGATTGGCGCGGGCGTCCTCGGTATGCTCGGCGTAGATCTCCAGGCCCTTCTGGGCGGCCTGGGGGGTAATGGCGCCGTAGGTCTGGGCCAGGTGGTTGTACACCGCCACGGAGCCAGCGCTGCCCGGCTTGTTTTCGAGCAGGGCCACGGCGTTGCCGTCAGCGTCGAGCAGGTTGATGGCGGCCAGGTGGGAAATGCCGGGGAGCTTTTTCAGGTTTTCAGCAAACATCGTTTCGCGGCAAGAAAAGTTGAAAAAAGTCGAAGAAGAAACGACGGGGCCGGAACGGCCCCGTCCGGGGATACGGGAACAGGCCGGCGCCAGGGCCGGACGGCGTCAACGCCGCCGGGCCAGCCCGAGGACGAGGCCGGTGGCCACGCCGGTAAACACCAGCGACAGGGCGATACCGGGCACGCCGCGCTGGTGGCCCATCAGCCACCACACCAGGGCACCGCCCAAAGCACCGGCGGCGGCGCCGATCAGGGCACCGCGCAGCCCCGCCGCCCGCAGGCGGCGCAAGCGTTCCTCCGGCGCCTCGCTGCCCGCGCAGTGGGGGCAGTAGAGGGCGTCGGCGGGTACGTCGTTACCGCATTTGGGGCAGCGCATGGCGGGATTGGCGGACGTTGCGTCAGATGCGCTTGGCCAGCTCGGCAGCCTTGCCGGTGTAGTCCCAAGGGGTGAGCTTGAGCAGCTCGGCCTTGGCGGCCTCCGGGATTTCCAGGGTGGCGACGAAGGCTTGCATGCCTTCGCGGGAAACGCGGGTGCCCCGGGTCAGCTCCTTGAGCTTCTCGTAGGGGTTGGCGATGCCATAGCGGCGCATCACGGTCTGGATCGGCTCGGCAAGCAGTTCCCAGTTGGCGTCGAGGTCGTCGTGCATGGCCTGGGCGTTGGCTTCCAGCTTGTTCAGGCCACGCAGCAGGGAATCGTAGCCGAGCAGGGCGTAGCCGAGACCGACGCCCATGTTGCGCAGCACGGTGGAGTCGGTCAGGTCGCGTTGCCAGCGGGAGATCGGCAACTTCTCGGAAAGGTGCTTGAGCACGGCGTTGGCCAGGCCCAGGTTGCCCTCGGAGTTCTCGAAGTCGATCGGGTTGACCTTGTGCGGCATGGTGGAAGAACCCACTTCGCCGGCCTTGACCTTCTGCTTGAAGAAGCCCAGGGAGATGTAGCCCCACACGTCCCGGTCCAGGTCGATCAGGATGGTGTTGGCCCGGGCGAAGGCGTCGAACAGCTCGGCCATGGCGTCATGGGGCTCGATCTGGATGGTGTAGGGGTTGAATTCCAGCCCCAGGCCCTCGACGAAGCGCTTGGCAAAGCCTTCCCAGTCGTAGCCGGGATAGGCGGCCAGGTGGGCGTTGTAGTTGCCCACGGCACCGTTGATCTTGCCGAGCAGGCCGACTTGCTCGATGCGGCTGCGGGCGCGGGTCAGGCGGTACACCGTGTTGGCCAGTTCCTTGCCCATGGTGGACGGCGTGGCGGGCTGGCCGTGGGTGCGGCTCATCATCGGCACGTCGGCCAGCTGGTGGGCCAATTCGCGCAGGCGGGCGATGACCTTGTCCAGGGACGGCAGCAGGGCCTCTTCCCGGGCCAGTTTGAGCATCAGGGCGTGGGACAGGTTGTTGATGTCCTCCGAGGTGCAAGCGAAGTGGATGAACTCGCTGACCTTGGTGACCTCGGCATTGGCCTTGGTCTTGTCCTTGATCCAGTACTCCAGGGCCTTCACGTCGTGGTTGGTGGTGGCCTCGATGTCCTTCACCGCCTGGGCGTCGGCTTCGGAGAAGTTGTTCACCAGGGCGTCCAGCTCGGCCACGGTGGCAGCGGAGAAGGCCGGAATCTCGGCAAAGTGGGGTTCGGCCGCCAGGGCCTTGAGCCACTCGATCTCGACCTTGAGACGGTGGCGGATCAGGCCGTATTCGGAGAAGGCGGAGCGCAGGGCGTCAACCTTGGCGGCATAGCGACCATCGAGGGGCGAGAGGGCCGTGAGGAAACTGGCGGGCATAGGGAACATCCAAGAAAACGGAAGGATCGTGGCGACAATCGGAGAGACAAGCGAAGAAATTCAGCTTCAAGTCAGGTAAGCTGGCACCATTTTGGTGCGCGCTCCGGTCATCAAAGCTTTGTATTTTATCACGCACCCTTTGTGCACATCCCGTTAGCTAGGCGGGTCCGGCCGGTGCGGCACGGGGCGAATGCTATACTTTGCCCCTGTTGTTCATCCGGCTCGACCTCTCGCCCGAGAAACCGACAAGAAGAGAACCATGAAGCTGTTCGGCACCCATACCAGCCCCTACGCCCGCAAGGTGCGTATCGTCCTGGCCGAAAAGAAGATCGATTACGACCTGGTGATCGACGTCCCCCGCTCTCCCGACAGCGCTGTGCCCGTGCACAACCCCTTGGGTCGCATTCCCGTGCTGGTGCTGGACGACGGCACCCCGGTGTTCGATTCGCCGGTGATCGTCGAATACCTGGACAACGTCACCCCCAACAACAAGCTGATGCCCCAGCCCAACCGGGAACGAATGGAAGTGAAGCGCTGGGAAGCCCTGGCCGACGGCCTGCTCGATTCGGCCGTGGCGATCCGCAACGAATCCCTGCGCAAGGCCAAGGAACAGAACGTCGAGTGGATCGCCCTGCACAACCAGGCGATCACCCGCACCCTGACCTTCATGGCCGACGAACTGGGCGACCTGGCCTATTGCATGGGCACCCACTTCGGCCTGGCCGACATCGCCGTGGGCAGCGCCCTGGGCTACCTGGACTTCCGCTTCCCGGATATCGCCTGGCGCGAAGCCCATCCCAACCTGGCCCGGCTCTACGAGAAGCTGGAACAGCGCCCCTCGTTCCAGGAAACCGCCCCCCGGGACGCCTGATTCCATCGGCCTCTCCGGACCTACCCCTCGGATCGCTGCGCCTGGCGCGGCTTTCCAGGCAGACGCCCCGGAGATCGGCGCCCCGCCTGGATTTCCAGCCGGGGGCAACAAAAAAGCCCGTCGCAATGACGGGCTTTTTTGTTGCCGCGGCCAGCCGAGACCCAGGCCGTGGCTCAGTCGCGGAAGTTGCCGTACTTGATGGGGAAGTCGGTGATCGACTTCTTCACCAGGGCAATGGTTTCCTGCAAGACGTCGCGCTTGGCGCCAGTGACGCGCACCGCGTCGCCCTGGATGGCGGCCTGGACCTTGAGCTTGGAGTCCTTGATCAGCTTGACGATCTTCTTGGCCAGCTCGCTCTCGATACCGATCTTGATCTTGAGCTCCTGCTTCACCTTGTCGCCGGACACCTTCTGCACCGCCTGGGCGTCCAGGCGCTTGGTGCAGTCGGGCTCCTTCTTCTCCATTTCGGGGAAGAGGATGACCTTGACCTGGTCGAGCTGAAAGTCCGAGTCGGCATAGACCGTGACGATCTTGTCCTTCTCGTTCATCTCGACCTTGGCGCTGGTGCCCTTGAAGTCGTGGCGGCCGACGATCTTCTTGCCGGTGGCGTCGATGGCGTTCTTGAGCGCCACCATGTCCACTTCGGAGGAAAAGTCGAAAGACGGCATTCGACCCTCCGCTCAGCCGAAGTAGCAGACGTAGTGGTAGGGCTCGACCACTTCGATGTCGAAGCTGGAATCGCCCGGCACGTTGAAGGCCTGGCCCGGGCCGGAGGTCTTCCATTCGGTCTCGCCCTTGAGGCGATAGCGGCAGGAGCCGGCCACGGTTTCCATGACTTCCGGGGCACCGGTGTTGAAGGTCAGGGAGGCGGGCAGGATCACGCCCACGGTCTTCTTCGAGCCGTCGGCGAACAGCACGGTGTGGGAGATGCACTTGCCGTCGAAGTAGACGTTGGCCTGCTTGACGACGGAAACGTTGTCGAATTGGGTCGCTTGGGACATGGGTCAGATTCCCCAGATTTTCTGAATGATGGTTTTGGCGATGAAGCCGAGCATGCCGAAGGCCAGGACGAAGAAGAGCACGAAGGTGCCCGTCTTGCCGGCCTTCGACTTCCAGGCGATCTCGGCGATGATGAACAGCATGAAGAGGATGAACAGCCCGATCCCGAAGGTCGAACCGAAATCCGAAATCTGCTCTTCCGTGAAGCCGAACAGGGTTCCTTCCACCGGGCTACCTCTTCTCCGCCGTTAGCCGCGCTTGGCCCGGGCGTTGGCGGCGATGCGCAGACGCAGGGCGTTGAGGCGGATGAAGCCGTGGGCGTCCTTCTGGTCGTAGGCGCCGGCGTCGTCCTCGAAGGTGGCGATGGTCGGGTCGAACAGGGAATCGGTCTTGGAATCCCGGCTGACGACGATCACGTTGCCCTTGTACAGCTTGACCCGCACCCAGCCGTTCACCGTTTCCTGGGTGGTGTCGATCAAGGCTTGCAGGGCGCGGCGCTCCGGGCTCCACCAGTAGCCGGTGTACACCAGGCTGGCGTAGCGGGGCATCAGGTCGTCCTTGAGGTGGGCGACTTCCCGGTCCAGGGTGATGGATTCGATGGCGCGGTGGGCCTTGAGCAGGATGGTGCCCCCCGGGGTTTCGTAGCAGCCGCGGGACTTCATGCCGACGTAGCGGTTTTCCACCAGGTCGAGGCGTCCGATGCCGTGCTTGCCGCCCAGCTCGTTGAGCTTGGCCAGCAGTTCGTGGGCCTTCATGCGGGTGCCGTTGATGGCCACCAGGTCACCCTTCTCGAATTCCAGATCCACGTACTCGGCGGCATCCGGCGCCTTCTCAGGGGACACGGTCCAACGCCACATGTCTTCCTCGGCCTCGGCGGCCGGGTTTTCCAGGTGACGGCCTTCGAAGGAGATGTGCAGCAGGTTGGCGTCCATGGAGTACGGCGAGCCGCCCTGCTTGTGTTTCATCTCGATGGGGATGCCGGCCTTCTCGGCGTAGGCGAGCAGCTTCTCGCGGGAGAGCAGATCCCACTCGCGCCACGGGGCTATCACCTTCACGTTGGGCATCAGGGCGTAGTAGCCGAGCTCGAAACGCACCTGGTCGTTACCCTTGCCGGTGGCGCCGTGGGAGACGGCATCGGCGCCGGTCTGGCGGGCGATCTCGATCTGGCGCTTGGCGATCAGCGGGCGGGCGATGGAGGTGCCGAGCAGGTACTCGCCCTCGTACAGGGCGTTGGCGCGGAACATGGGGAAGACGAAGTCGCGCACGAACTCTTCGCGCAGGTCGTCGATGAAGATGTTCTCGGGCTTGATGCCGAACTTGAGCGCCTTCTGGCGGGCCGGCTCCAACTCTTCGCCCTGGCCCAGGTCGGCGGTGAAGGTCACCACTTCGCACTGGTAGGTGTCTTGCAGCCATTTCAGGATGACCGAGGTGTCCAGGCCGCCGGAGTAGGCGAGGACCGCTTTTTTCACGTCGCTCATGATGTGTGCCTTACAACAGGAAATTGAAAACGAATGGGGGTTGGGCCGGCCGGGTCAGTTGGCCTCGACCCGGCCGAGCAGCAGGTATTCCATCAGGGCCTTCTGGGCGTGCAGGCGGTTTTCCGCCTCGTCCCAGACCACCGACTGGGGTCCGTCGATGACCTCGGCGGAGACTTCCTCGCCGCGGTGTGCCGGCAGGCAGTGCATGAACACGGCGGAGGGATCGGCCACCCGCATCATGTCGCCGTCGACCTGGAAGTCGGCGAAGTCCTTGAGGCGCTCCTCGTTCTCGGCCTCGAAGCCCATGGAGGTCCACACGTCGGTGGTCACCAGGTGGGCGCCGCGGGCGGCGTCCATCGGGTCGGCGAAGGCCTCGAAGTGGGTGCCGGCCACGCCGGCCCGCTCCGGCTCGACTTCATAGCCTTCCGGAGTGGACACATTGACCTTGAAGTCGAAGATTTCGGCAGCTTGCAGCCAGGTGTTGCAAACGTTGTTGGAGTCGCCGATCCAGGCCACGGTCTTGCCCGTGATGTCCCCCCGGTGCTCGATCCAGGTGAAGATGTCGGCCAGGATCTGGCAGGGGTGGTATTCGTTGGTCAGGCCGTTGATCACCGGCACCCGGGAATTGGCGGCGAAGCGCTCGACAATGTCCTGCTCAAAGGTGCGGATCATCACCAGGTCGCTCATGCGCGAGATCACCTGGGCCGCGTCTTCCACCGGCTCGCCCCGGCCCAGCTGGGAATCCCGGGTGTTCAGGTAGATGGCGGCGCCGCCCAGCTGGTGCATGCCGGCCTCGAAGGACAGGCGGGTGCGGGTGGAGGCCTTCTCGAAAATCATCACCAGGGTGCGGTCGGCCAGGGGCCAGTAGCGCTCGTACCCCTTGAACTTGCGCTTGATCCAGGCGGCGCGCTCGAAGATGTAGGCGTACTCGTCCCGGGTGAAATCCTTGAACTGGAGATAATGCTTGAGTGACGACATGGGTCTCCCTCCTTATCGTTATGGACGGCGTCCGGATCAGGCGCCGAGGAAGGTCCGGATCAGGGGCGCGAGGCGGGCCACCAGTTCCCGGGCCTCGTCCTCGGTGAAGACCAGGGCCGGCAGCAGGCGCACTACCTTCTCGGCGGTGACGTTGATCAGCAGGCCGGCCTCCAGGCCCCGGGTCACCAACTCGCCGCAGGGGCGGTCGAGCTCGACGCCGATCATCAGGCCGCGGCCGCGGATCTCGACCACGCCGGGCACGCCGGCCAGGGCCTCGGCCAGGCCGGTACGGATCAGCTCGCCGACCTTGATGGCGTTGTCGCGCAGGCCATCGCGGTCGATGCAGTCCAGGGTGGTCAGCGCTGCGGCGCAGGCCAGCGGATTGCCGCCGAAGGTGGAACCGTGGTTGCCCGGGCCGAACAGGCCGGCCGCCTTGCCAGAGACCAGGCAAGCACCAATCGGCACGCCGGAGCCCAGGCCCTTGGCCAGGGTGGCCACGTCCGGCAGCACGCCGGACTGCTGGTAGCCGAACCAGGTACCGGTCCGGCCGATGCCGCACTGCACCTCGTCGCAGATCAGCAGCCAGCCCTTTTCGTCGCACAGGGCACGCAGTTGGCGCTGGAATTCCAGGTCGGCGATGTGGATGCCGCCCTCGCCCTGGACCATCTCCAGCATCACCGCCACCACGTTCTGGTTGTGGCCGGCAACGCTGCGGATCGCTTCCAGGTCGTTGTAGGGAACGCGCACGAAGCCCGACACCAGGGGCTCGAAGCCGGCCTGGGCCTTGCGGTTGCCGGTGGCCGACAGGGTCGCCAGGGTGCGGCCGTGAAAGGCCTTTTCCATGACGATGATGGCCGGATTGTCCACGCCCTGCTGGTGGCCGTAGAAGCGGGCCAGCTTGATGGCGGCCTCGTTGGCCTCGCAGCCGGAGTTGCAGAAGAACACCTCGTCCATGCCGGACACGGCGGCCAGGCGATCGGAGAGCTGTTCCTGAAGGGGAATGCGGTACAGGTTGGACGTGTGCAGCACCCGAGCGGCCTGGGCGGCGATGCTGGCCACCAGGTCGGGATGGTTGTGGCCCAGGGTGGAGACGGCGATGCCGGAAAGGGCATCCAGATAGCGCTTGCCGTCGGTATCGACGAGCCAGGAACCTTCGCCGTGGGAGAACGCCACGGGAAGCCGGGCGTAGGTATTCATCAGGTGAGACATGAGCAATCCCGCTGCCGGCCGCCGGCCTGCCCGGCGGCTCGGAAACGGTGTCGCGTCGAGCGCATCCGGCGGGGCGGAAAAAAGGATAAGCGGCGGGGCCGTCGAACCTTCCGGGGCTGGCCGCCCTGGCCGGTCTGAATCCCGCCGCTCAGCTTGTAAGACCTCAGAGTTTAAGCGAAATCACCGCCCCGGCACAAACCGGAGGCGCCCGACGCGGGCATTTGTGCCGCTCCGGACGCAATCTTCCCGGCATGGCGCGTGGGGAAAGCGCCAAGGATGGCGCCTTAATCGCGAAAATGCACCAAAATGGTGCAAAACACCATGATTTCCACCGTTACCCGCTCGCCGCCGGCATGGGGCCAGGCCGGTAAACGACAAAGGCCGAGAACATGTCCCGGCCCTGCATCCAACGTTGCCGGCCCAGAGGGGTCGGCACTCCATCAAATTCGGTGCTTAAACGATCAGCCGGCTTCCGCCAGGGCATCCAGGCAGGCCGCGGCGTGACGGCCGCCGCCGACCTGGCGGCGCGTCTCCAGCACCTCGCAATCGTGGTAGATCTGGCGCAGCTTGGTCACCGCCTCCTGCTCGTCGCGGCCGTAGATGAGCAGATTGTCCACTACCCCGCCATGCCGGGTGCGAATGCGAAAGCCGTATTTGGTCACGAGCAGAGGTTGCACGGAAAAACCTTAACCGGTTCAGGGCGATAGGCGAGTATAGGCAGCCGTCACGAAATGCGCAACGCATTTTGCTGGGCAAAAGCCGTTCGCGGCAGATGAAACGGCGCCTCCCCGGAGGGGCGTGACTCTGCTAGAATCCGCATCGAAAAAAGCGCCCACACCTCCTCCCGGCGCGCAGGATCGGCACGGAAGGACAGGGCTTCGGAGACAGCCCCACGCGCGCCACCAAGTGAGCACCATGACGGATCACAACGCGGACACCACCGCACGCAACTTCATCATCGTCGGCCTGACCCACGAAGGCCGGCGGTTCCGCCCCAGCGACTGGGCAGAGCGGCTCTGCGGCGTCATGTCCGCCTTCGGCGCCGAAAAGCGCATGAAGTATTCCCCCTACGTCGGCCCCTGCTCCAGCTCCGGCGAAAAGGCCGTCTTCGTCGACGGCCAGCTCTACGACATCGAACCCCTAGCCTACCGCTTCCTGCGCAACTTCGCCGCCGACAACGAGCTGCAACTGGTGGAAGGCTGCGAGCGCCCGGCCAACTGAAGCACGGCGGGCCCCGGCCAGCGCCCACCCTCCCGGAAAAACGCGCATAAAAAAACGGCACCCTGGGGTGCCGTTTTTCTTGGCTGCGCCTTGGCGCAGCGTGCTGTCGGAGCCGGTTAGGCAGCGGCAGCCATCGCCTTGATCTGGGCGGACAGGCGGCTCTTGTGGCGGGAGACCTTGTTCTTGTGAACAATCCGCTTGTCGGCGATGCTGTCGATCACCGACACAGACTCTTGAAACACCGCTTGAGCAGCTGCCTTGTCACCCGCGTCGATCGCCTTGCGCACCTTTTTGATCGCAGTACGCAGCGTCGAGCGCAGGCTGGCGTTGTGGGCGCGTTGCTTTTCGGCTTGACGCGCGCGTTTGCGAGCTTGTGCGCTATTGGCCATGGAATTCGTTCCTAAAAAAGATAGGGTGGTTTTGCTAAAGAGGCCGGAATATACCGGCTTTTCCTCGATGGATCAAGCGTCTTTTCGCAGCGGTGCCGCGGCACCCCTCACGACAGGGCGCCCTCCACCGAGCGGGAAAGAATGAAGACGTAATCGGAAAACTCGGGACGGTGGATGTCCAGGTGCTGGAACATCAGATCCGCCGCCAGCTCGCCCTTGCCGTCGCGGATGGCCTCGGCGATGGCCATGTGCTCCTGGGCGGTGGCGGTGCGCCGTCCGGCCACCCGGTGGATGTGCCCCCGGTAGGGCTCGGCGCGGCGGCGCAACTGTTTCACCGATTCTTCCAGCAGGCGGTTGCAGCTGCCGGCATAGATCAATTCATGGAAGCGGGTGTTGGCGCTGGTATAGACCGCCGCCTCGTCGTCGGCCGCCGCCTGGAGCGTCTCCTGGGCCGCCGCCAGCAGCTTGGCCACGTCCGCCGGCTTCATGCGCCGCGCCGCGAGGCGCGCCGAGGCCGATTCCATCACCGCCAGCATTTCGAACAGCTCGAACACGCTGGCCAGGGAAATGCGCGAAACGAACACTCCCTGGCGGGCCCGGTGTTCGGCCAGCCCGTCGGACACCAGCCGGTTGAGCGCTTCCCGCACCGGCGTGCGCGATACGCCGAAGCGGGCGGCCAGCTGCCGCTCGTCCAGCCGCTCCCCAGGTGGATAGGTGGCGTTGAGGATGTCGGCCTCGATGGCCCGACTGATCCGCTCGGCCTGGGAGCCCCCTTCTTGTTGTGGCATTGCATCAAACCCCGATAAATGACCTGCAAATCATACAGTTTTTTCCTGCTGGCACAGCCATGACGCCACAAGAAAAACTAAAAACATTTTTTGGTATACCAAAAAAAATTATTGGTATATATTGAACCCAACAATGCCCCAAACCGGTGCAGCGTCGCCCTCAGAATCATCTGGCAGCCCTTATCGGAAAGAAGGCCGCGAACGGCATGATCACCGTGCCTTACAGCCTCGATTCCGGGCCGATTGAGAAAGAGCGCATCGCGCAATGGCAACTGACGGCGCCATTCTGGCATACCAGAACAACCATAAGAAGCACCAAACGGTGCCCGGCGGCAACGCCACGCAACCCCGACCTCAAGGAGGAACTGTCTTGCCTCATTCCGGATTCACCGGCGCCAGCGTCGCAGCGCGGCTTACCGCCCTGTTCGACGCCGGCACCGAATCCCCCCTCCCCTCCACCTCCGGCCTGCGCCTGGCCCACGGCAGCGTCGCGGGCCGCCCGGTGCTGGCCGCCGCCACCGATCCGGCCCGGGACAAGGGCGTGCTCGGCATTGCCGAATGCGCCGACCTGCGCCGCGCCGTCCGCCGCGCCCGGGAAAACCGGCAGCCCCTGGTGCTGCTGATCGATTCCGCCGGCGCCCGGCTCGACGATGGCTTGCCCATCCAGGGCGCCCTGCGCGGACTGATGACCGAGCTGCTCGACGCCGGGCTCGACGGCCTGCCGATGATTTCCCTGCTCGGGCGCAACGTCTTCGGTGGCGCCAGCATGCTGGCCTTCGCCGCCGGGCAGCGCTGCTACGCCCCGGGCACCCTGCTCGCCATGTCCGGCCCCCGGGTGCTGGAAAGCGCCGGCGGCGGCGACCGGACCACGGTACTGGCCGCCATCGACGGCCGTTCGCGCAGCCGCCACGGCGGCGCCGAACGCCTGCTCGACGACACCCTGCCGGCCTACGCCGCCGCCCTGCGCGAGTGGGTGGCGGCTCTGCCCGCTTCGGGGCAAGCGCCCGACGGTCTGGACGACGAGCGCCGCCGCCTGGCCCAGCGCCTCGGCCATGGGCTGAACGAAGCGGCGCCGCCGCCGGCCGCCCTCACCGGCTTCGATGCGGTGCCGGGCCCCCTGGCCTGCCGGGGCCGGGCCTTCGTCGGCGCCGCCGACGTGCTCAAGCTCGCCACCCTGGCCGAAAGTGCCGCCGCCCCCCTGGAACTGCTGCTCGATTGCGCCGGCCACAGCGTGCGCCTGGGCGACGAGGCCCTGATCCTCACCCAATACCTGGTCCACCTCGCCCGCACCCTGCGCCGCCGGGTGCGCAACGGGCAGGAAGTGCGCCTGCGCATCGCCGGCGAGATTTCCGGCGGCATCTACATCGCCGCCGCCGGCGCCGCCTCGTCGGTGGACATCGCCCCCGGCGGCAGCGTGCGCACCCTGCCCCAGACCTCCCTCGACAGCATCCTCACCCGTCCGGATGCCGCCAGCACCAACGCCAGCGCCGACTTCGCCCACTACGCCGAATTCGGCGTGGCCGACACCGTCAGCGCACTGGCCTGATTTTCATAACAAGGGCCAGCTCCGCAACGCCCGCATACCCAACCCCAACGCCATGAACGCCAATATCTTCGCCACTTTCGAAGCCATCGCCCGGGACGCCGGCCAGGCGCCCTTCCTCGAAACCGACGACGGCCAGGTCATCAGCTACGCCGACATGCTCGGCCTGACCGCCCGCTACGCCAACACCCTGACCCGCCTGGGTGTCCAGCCCGGCGACCGGGTGGCGGTCCAGGTGGACAAGTCGGCACAGAACTTCTGCCTCTACCTGGCCACCCTGCGCCTGGGTGCCATTTACCTGCCCCTCAACACCGCCTACCAGCTGGGCGAGCTGCAATACTTCCTGGAAGACGCCGAACCCCGCGTCTTCGTCTGCGCCCCGGCCGACCACGCCGTGAAGAGCGAGCTGGCCGCCCGCCACGGCGTGGCCCACTGCCTGACCCTGGCCGACGACGGCAGCGGCAGCCTGACCGCCCTGGCCGCCGGCGAATCGGACGTCTTCGCCACCGCCACCGCCCAGCCCGACGACGTGGCCATCATCATCTACACCTCGGGCACCACCGGCCGGCCCAAGGGGGCCATGCTCACCCACGCCAACCTGCTCAGCAACGGCCGCGCCCTGACCAAGCTGTGGGGCTTCACCGAGAAGGACGTGCTGCTCCACGCCCTGCCCCTGTTCCACGCCCACGGCCTGTTCATCTCCAGCCACTGCGCCCTGCTGTCGAAGAGCCGCATCCTGTTCCTCAAGAAGTTCAACGCCGAGCAGGTGCTGGCCCTGCTGCCCCGGGCCACGGTGATGGTGGGGGTGCCCACCTTCTACACCCGGCTGCTCGACCAGCCCGGCTTCACCGCCGCCAGCGCCGCCAACATGCGCGTTTTCATCTCCGGCTCGGCCCCCCTGCTGGCGGAAACCAACCGGGAATTCGAGCAGCGCACCGGCCAGATCGTGCTGGAACGCTACGGCATGACCGAGTCGGCCATCATCGCCTCCAACCCCTTCGCCGGCGAACGGCGCATCGGCTCGGTGGGCCTGGCCATCGACGGGGTCGAGGTGCGCATCGCCGACAGCGACGACCGGCCCCTGGCCGCCGACCAGGTGGGCGGCATCCAGATCCGCGGCAGCGGCGTGATGAAGGGCTACTGGCGCAAGCCGGAGAAGACCGCCGAGGAGTTCACCGCCGACGGCTGGTTCCGCACCGGCGACCTGGGCACCCTGAGCGCCGACGGCTACCTGACCATCGTCGGCCGGGCCAAGGATCTGGTGATCTCCGGCGGCTACAACGTCTATCCCAAGGAAGTGGAAATGGCCATCGACGCCCTGCCCGGCGTGGTCGAATCCGCCGTGATCGGTGTGCCCGACCGGGACTTCGGCGAGGCCGTCACCGCCGTGGTGGTGCGCAAGGACGAAAGCCTCGCCAGCGATGGCATCATCACGCCCCTCAAAGGCCAGCTGGCCAATTACAAGGTGCCCAAGCACGTCCACTTCGTCACCGAACTGCCGCGCAACGCCATGGGCAAAGTGCTCAAGAACGTGCTGCGCGACACCTACGGAAAAACCGGCACGGCTGCCTAACAGCCGGCCACCCCACCCCAACCCCAACCGATCCATCACATCCATCCCAATGGAGGAGACCATGACTCAAGCCTTCAACCCCACCCGCCGCCTGGTCTGCGGCACCCTGGCCAGCCTGCCCCTGGTGGGCCTGTCCGGGCTCTCCGGCAATGCCTTCGCCCAGAATTCCACGGCCCTCAAGATCTCCCACCAGTTCCCCGGCTCCACCGGCAACGACGGCGACTTCCGCGACCGCATCTGCCGCATCTTCGCCGCCGAGGTGGAAAAGCGCTCCGGCGGGGCGCTCAAGTTCAACGTCTATCCGGGCTCGTCCCTGATGAAGACCAACGCCCAGTTCAGCGCCCTGCGGCGCGGCGCCCTGGACATGAGCTTCTTCCCCGTTTCCTACGCCGGCGGCGAGGTGCCCGAGCTGAACATCGCCCTGATGCCGGGCCTGGTCACCTCCTACGAGCAAGGCTTCGCCTGGAAGAACGGCGAGATCGGCAAGGCCCTCAACGACCTGCTGTTCGACAAGGGCGCCGTACCCATCACCTGGGTGTGGGAAGCGGGCAGCATCGCCAGCAAGACCAAGCCGGTGATCACCCCGGACGACGTCAAGGGCATGAAGATCCGCGGCGGCAGCCGGGAAGTGGACCTGATGCTCAAGGCCGCCGGCTCCGCCGTGGTCACCCTGCCTTCCAACGAGCTGTACGCCGCCATGCAGACCGGCGCCGTGGATTCGGTCATCACCTCTTCCACCAGCCTGCTGTCGTTCCGTCTGGAAGAAGTCTCCAAGCACCTCACCACCGGCCGCAGCAAGTCGTTCTGGTTCATGGCCGTGCCGCTGCTGATGTCCCGGGCCGTGTTCGAGAAGCTGCCCAAGGACCAGCAGACCCTGATCCTCCAGGTCGGCGCCGAAATCGAGAAGTACGGCCTGGACGCGGTGAAGACCGACGACCGCAACGTGGCCACGGTGTACCAGAAGGCCGGTGCCAAGACCTACGACCTGGACGCCGCCACCGTCGACAAGTGGCGCGCCATCGCCCGGGACAGCGCCTGGAAGGACTACGCCGCCAAATCGCCCAATTGCGCCCGCTTCCTGCAACTGGCCGAAAAGGTGACCGGATGAGCCACGGTTTCGAACTGGAAGGCCTCAAGCCGGCGACGCCCCCGCCGGCCGGGGGCCTGACCGGGCTGGCGGCCCGGGGGCTGGCCGGGCTCAACCGGGCCATCCTGGCCGTCTCCATGCTGGCCCTGCTGGCCGCCGCCCTCGTCCTCACCGGCAGCGTCTTCCTGCGCTACTACCTGCACGTGCCCACCGACTGGCAGGACGAGGCCGCCGTCTTCCTCCTGGTCGGTGCCACCTTCCTGTGCGGCGCCTACGTGCAGGAACAACGCAGCCACGTCGGCATCGAGTCCCTGGCCAGCCTGCTGCCCCCCTGGGCCGACCGGCTGCGCCGCCTGTTCTGCGATGCCGCCTCCTGCCTCTTCTGCACCTTCTTCGCCTGGAAGTCCTGGACCCTCTTCCACGAGGCCTTCGTCGAGGGCCAGACCACCTCGTCGGCCTGGGCGCCGCCCCTGTGGATTCCCTACGGCCTGATGGCCACGGGCATGACGCTGTTGGCCCTCCAGCTGCTGGTGCAGACCCTGTCCTATTTCTCCCACGTCGCCGCATCCAAGGAGGTCGCATGAGCGAGAGCCTCGTCGGAACCCTCTACGGCCTGGGCACCTTGCTGCTGATGTTCTCGGGCATGCCCATCGCCTTCGCCCTGGGGCTGATCGCCGTCGTCTTCATGTTCTTCTTCATGCCCGGCTCCGCCCTGGATACGGTCACCCAGAACGTCTATGAGGAAATGGCCAGCATCACCCTGCTGTCGATCCCCCTGTTCATCCTCAAAGGGGCCGCCATCGGCAAGTCCCGCGCCGGCGCCGACCTGTACTCGGCGATCCACGCCTGGATGCACAAGATCCCCGGCGGCCTGGGCATCGCCAACGTGTTCGCCTGCGCCCTGTTCGCCGCCATGGCCGGCTCCAGCCCGGCCACCTGTTCGGCCATCGGCAGCGCCGGCATCCCCGAGATGCGCGCCCGGGGCTATTCGCCGGGCTTCGCCGCCGGGATCATCGCCGCCGGCGGCACCCTGGGCATCCTGCTGCCGCCGTCGATCACCATGATCCTGTTCGCGGTGGCCGCCGAGCAGTCCCTGGGGCGCCTGTTCCTCGCCGGGGTGGGTCCGGGCCTGCTGCTGGTGGGCCTGTTCGCCGGCTACGCGGCCTGGCGCTACAAGAAGGAATACAACCAGGCCCTGGACGTCTACCGGGCAGGGGGGCCGAAGTCGGCCTACCTGGACGAGCTGAACATGACCCTGGCCGACAAGACCCGCATGCTGCCCCGGGTGCTGCCCTTCGTGGTGCTCTTGATCGGCGTGATGGTGGCCCTCTACGGCGGCTACGCCACGCCGTCCGAGACCGCCGGCCTGGGCGGGGTGCTGGCCCTGGGCCTGATCGCCCTGGTCTATGGCCTGTGGCGCCCGCGCCAGCTGACCCCGATCCTGTCGAGCACCCTCAAGGAATCGACCATGCTGATGTTCATCATCGGCATGTCCCTCCTCTACTCCTACGTGATGAGCTACCTGCACATCAGCCAGTCGGCGGCGGAGTGGATCGTCGGATTGCAACTCTCCAAGTGGGTGCTGCTCGCCACCATCCTCACCATGGTGATCGGCCTGGGCTTCTTCCTGCCGCCGGTGTCGATCATCCTGATGACCGCCCCGATCATCCTGCCGCCGCTCAAGGCCGCCGGCTTCGACCTGATCTGGTTCGGCGTGGTGATGACCGTGGTCATGGAGATGGGCCTGATCCACCCGCCGGTGGGCCTCAACATCTTCGTCATCAAGAACGTGGCGCCGGACATTCCCTTGAAGGACGTCATCTGGGGCGTCATGCCCTTCGTCGGCCTGATGTTCGTCGCCGTCGCCCTGCTCTGCCTCTTCCCCGGCATCGCCACCTGGTTCCCCGACCTCGTCATGGGACCGGCGACCCTGCCCGGCGGCGGCGGCTGACGGTTCCCTTAAACTACCCCCCCTTCCCCCGCTCCGGCGGGGGTTTTTTCTTCTTCCCACGCAACGACGGAGCACAACGTGGAGCGCATGGCAAACGACACCCTGCTGCGCCTGGACCGCATCCTGGACCTGGCGGAAACCTTCCTCACCGGCCGCCCCCAGCCCCCGAACTGGAGCGCCTCCTGCGCCTTCGCCTGGCGCCGGCGGCGCAGCCTGGGCAGCCTGGAGGCCCTGCGCGACGACGCCCTGGATGCCGCGCCGGAGCTGGTGGGCCTGACCCGGGAGCAGCAACTGGTGGAACGCAACACCGCCCAGTTCGTCGCCGGGCTGCCGGCCAACCACGTGCTGCTGGCCGGGGCCCGGGGCACCGGCAAGTCGTCCCTGGTCAAGGCCATGGTCGCCCGCCACCGCCGCCAGGGGCTGCGCCTGGTGGAAATCGACCGCCAGCATCTGGACGACCTGCCGGACGTGATCGAGCTGCTGCGCGACCGGCCGGAGCGCTTCATCCTCTTTCTCGACGACCTGTCCTTCGACGCCGGCGACACCGGCTACAAGTCTCTCAAGGTGGCCCTGGACGGTTCCCTGGGCGCCCCCGGCGACAACGTGCTGATCTACGCCACCTCCAACCGCCGCCACCTGGTGGCCGAGAACGCCAGCGACAACCTGGGCTACCACAGCGCCGACAACGGCAGCGGCGAGTTGCACCCCGGCGACGCGGTGGAAGAAAAAATATCCCTGGCCGAGCGCTTCGGCCTGCGCCTGGTGTTCTACCCCCTCTCCGAGGACGAATACCTGGCCATCGCCCTGCACTGGATCGAACACCTGGGCAGCCGCCCCAAGGGCGCCAAGGCCGCCGCCGCCCGGCGCGAGGCCCTGGCCTGGAGCGCCGAGCGGGGCGCCCGCAGCGGCCGGGTGGCCTACCAGTTCGCCCGGGATTACGTGGGCCGCCAGGGGCTGACGGACTGAGCGCCCCGGCCGCTGCAGTGGCAGGCGGCCGGGCAGCGGGAACGGCGGCGGGCTGCTAAGATGCGCTGCCCGCTCCGGAGCGGGGCCGGCGCCCGGCCCCCCGCACCCCTGCCGCTCCGGCCCGGGCGCCCATAAAACGCCCCCCGCTTCCCATGAACCTTTTGCGAGCGCTGGCCACGGTCAGCGGCATGACCCTGCTTTCCCGCGTCCTCGGCTTCGCCCGGGACTTCGCCATCGCCCGGGCCTTCGGCGCCGGGCTGGCCACCGACGCCTTCTTCGTCGCCTTCAAGCTGCCCAACCTGCTGCGCCGCCTGTTCGCCGAGGGCGCCTTCTCCCAGGCCTTCGTCCCGCTCCTGGGCGAATACCGCAACCGGCGCGGCCACGAGGCCACCAAGCTCCTGGTGGACCGGGTCGCCAGCGCCCTGGCCCTGGTGGTGCTGCTGGTCACCCTGATCGGCATGGCCGGCTCCTTCTACGTGGTCTGGGTGTCCGCCCCGGGCTTCGCCGACGACGCGCAGAAGATGCAACTGACGGTGACCCTGACCCGGATCGCCTTCCCCTACATCTTCTTCATGTCCCTGACGGCCCTGGCCGCCGGCATCCTCAACACCTGGAGCCGCTTCGCCCTGCCGGCCTTCACCCCGGTGATGCTGAACGTCTCGTTCATCGTCATGGCCCTGTTCGCCGCACCCCACTTCGATCCGCCGGTGCTGGCCCTGGCCTGGGCGGTGTTCATCGGCGGCTTTTTGCAACTGGCGATCCAGGTGCCGGCCCTGAAGAAACTGGACCTGCTGCCCCGGCTGTGGATCAACCCCCTGGTGTGCTTCCGCGACGAGGGCGTGCGCCGCCTGCTCAAGCTGATGGCCCCGGCGGTGGTGGGGGTGTCGGTGTCCCAGGTCAGCCTGCTCATCAACACCATCTTCGCTTCGTTCCTGGAGAACGGCTCGGTGTCCTGGCTGTACTACGCCGACCGGCTGATGGAGTTTCCCTCCGGCATGCTCGGCGTGGCCCTGGGCACCATCCTGCTGCCCTCCCTGTCCCGCTACCACGCCGACGGCAACCACGACGAATACAGCCGCCTGCTCGACTGGGGCCTGCGCCTGTGCCTCTTGCTCACCCTGCCCGCCGCCGTGGGCCTGGCGGTGCTGGGCGTGCCCCTCGTCTCGACCCTGTTCCAGCACGGCGCCTTCGGCGCCCACGACGTGCTGGCCACCCGCTCCGCCCTGGTGGCCTACAGCGTCGGCCTGACCGGCCTGATCCTGGTCAAGGTGCTGGCCCCGGGCTTCTACGCCCGGCAGAACGTCAAGACCCCGGTGAAGATCGCCCTGGTGTCCCTGACCGCCACCCAGTTGATGAACCTGGCCTTCATCTGGCACCTCAAACATGCCGGCCTGGCCCTGTCCATCGGCCTGGCCGCCTGCTTCAACGCCTTCTTGCTCTACCGCGGCCTGCGCCGCCACGACATCTTCACCCCCCAGGCCGGCTGGCGCCCGTTCACCGCCAAGCTGGCCGTCGCCCTGGCGGTGCTCGCCGCCGCCCTGTGGGTCGGCAGCGGCCCGGAAGCCGCCTGGCTGACCATGGGCGTCACCGAGCGCCTGGTGCGCCTGGTGCTGCTGGTGTGCGGCGGCGTCCTGGCCTACTTTGCCACCTTGTTCGCCCTGGGCTTTAGAATGAGGGACTTCCGCCGCCGCGGCGCGGAGTGAGGGGCGAGGCTTAAGCCACGGCCCGCCCCCGCCGGCCCCGGCCCACGGTTCACCATTCGGAGGATTCCGCCCATGGAACTGACCAGCACCAGCCTCGTGGATGGCGCCCCCATCCCGGGCGATTTCGCCTTCTGCCTGCCGGACCCGGCGCACCACGTCTGCCTGGGCCGCAACCGCAACCCCCAGCTGGCCTGGCGCGACGTGCCCGCCGGCACCCGTTCCCTGGCCCTGATCTGCCACGACCCGGACGTGCCCTCCCAGGGCGACGACGTGAACCAGCCCGGCCGCACCGTGCCCGCCAGCCTGCCCCGGGTGGATTTCTTCCACTGGGTGCTGGTGGACCTGCCGGCGGGACTGACCCAGATCGGCGAGGGCGAGTTCAGCCACGCGGTCACCCCCCGGGGCAAGGCCGGCCCGGCCACCCTGCACGGCGCCCGGCACGGCCTCAACGACTACACCGGCTGGTTCGCCGGCGACGCCGACATGAGCGGCGACTACTTCGGTTACGACGGCCCCTGCCCGCCGTGGAACGACGAACTGCCGCACCGCTATGTGTTCACCCTGTTCGCCCTGGACGTGCCAAGCCTGGCGGTGAGCGGCCGCTTCACCGGCCAGCAGGCCCGGGACGCCATGGCCGGCCACGTCCTGGCCCAGGCCAGCCTCACCGTGCGCTATACCTTGAATCCAGCGGTGGCGCTGTAATCCCGCCGCGCGCATCGTGCCTTCCCTGACCTGGAAGGCTGCGATGCGCCGGAGCATGCCATCCCCCTTACCAACCAAAGGCGAGCGCTGCCTTCGCCACCCATAGGTGGCGAAAACGGCCTGAGCATTGACGCGGCCCATCCCCCCCGACGGGGCCGCCTGCCGGCCGCAACTCCCGCGATTCCCGCCCCCCACACCGGAGCCGCGACGCTCCGGCCACCCTGACGAACGGCCCGCCCTGGGCCGCCGCAGCGCGCATTGCTGCGAGCGCAATATTCCACTCGGATTTGCTCAGATTTGCTCAGTTTCAGAAAAGCAAATCCCGCTACCCTCCCCCGCTTGAATCGTCACATCTGCGGGGAGGCCGTCATGAATAAAATCCACAGTACCGTCTGGAGCCAGGCACGCCGGGCTTACGTCGTCGCCCACGAAAAGGCCGCCACCGGCGGGAGGCCCTCCAGCATCCGCACCATGACGGCAGCAGTAGCGGCTGCAGTGTTGGCCCTGGCAGGGGGCGAGGCCCTGGCAGCTTGTGATGCAACGGGCTACTCGAGCTCCACCCAGGTGCTGGATAACGGCCATTGCCTCGAAATCTCCGGCACGGTTGCGCCCAGTACGAACAATGGCCCCGGCGTCGAGGTGATCTCGGGTAGCGACATCACCAACGGAGGCGCCATCGAAACCAGCGGCCTCAATGGTAACGGTATAAACATCGGACCTGGGCACGCCCTCACCGGCACCCTGCAAAACAACGGGCTGATTGTTTCCCACATGTTTCTCGATGGGTCTTCCCTTGGCACCAACGGCATCATGGTCAATGCCGGCACCGTGGGCAGCGTGGTCAACTCGGCTACGAGCGTCATCATCAGCGACCACGGTGCAGGCATCCAAGTCCAGGCAGGGGGCACGATCAACAATGGCGTGACCAACAGCGGCGAAATCAGCGGCGGCAAATACGGCATCCGGGTGGAAAGCCAGGGCCAGATTTTTGGCGGCATCACCAACAGCGGGACGCTGAGCGGCACTCAAGCAGGCATCGGCATCCATGGCGGCACCCCCTACGGCCAGTTCGCCCCAAGCCTCTTCGGCAGCATTACCAACCAGGCCGGTGGCCAAATCTCTGCCTGGAACAACGGCATCGACATTTTCCAGGCCGTGATTAACGGCGGTATCACCAACGAGGCAGGTGGAACCATCTCCGGCCAGGATGGGGATGGGATTCATATCAGCGCCCAATCCACCATCATCGGCGACATCACCAATTCGGGCACCATCACCGGCAACGACGTTTACAGCGCCGGCATTCGCATCGAGCAAGGCTCCTCCGTGCAGGGGAATATCGTCAACAATGGCGAAATCACTGCCAATACCGGTATTTTTATCCGGATGGACAACACGGTTTCTGGCAACATCCAGAATAGCTCAACCGGCCGGATCACCATGACGGGGGACAATGGCGGCGGTATCGTCGTCGATTGGACGAGCACCGTCCAGGGCAGTATCGCCAACAATGGCACCATCGTTGCCGCGCCGGATAGCGACGGCACGATGGGCAGCATGGTGGGCATCTATGTCAAGGACGGCAGCACCGTAAACTACGGCGTCAACAACTACGGCACCATCCAGCTTGGCGGATACAACAGCACGGGCATTGCAATCGATAGCGCCACCATTGGTAGCGGTGGTGGCGGTGTTGCAAATTATGGCGTCATCAACGATGGCGGCACCTCCCTCAGCGGTGGCATCAGCATTCGGAACGGCGCCTTCGTGCATGACGAAATCCTCAACGCCGAAACCGGCACCATCGACGTCGGCCATGGCGGCTTTGGCATCGGTGTCTTTAACAGTTCCGTCGCCGGCATCATTAATTTCGGCCGCATCAGCACCCTCGATGACGGAACAGGCATCCGCCTCGAAAACGCCTCTCTGGGAGGCAACATCACGAACTTTGGCCCTCTCAATGGTGGAATCAGCGGTATCGCGCTGACCAGCAATACCGTGGTCCATGGTGACATCATCAACGGCGGTACGATTGCCGGCGACAACACAAGCTCTGGAGCCGGCATCCTTATCGAAGGGGCCACCCTTACGGGCAGCATCGCTAACTATCAGCTCATTCGCGGACAGGGGACGGACCTCAAGGGGGGTATCGTCGTCGGCTATTTTGACGACGGCGCACATGCTGCCAGCGAGATCGGCCAGGGCATCACCAACTATGGCACCATCACCGGCGGCTACTACGGTATCGGCCTGGGCAATGGCGCGGCGGTAAACGGCGGCATCGTCAACAATGGTTATATCTACGGCGACAGCAGGGCGATCCGGCTGGACTGGGGAAGCATGCTGACCGGGGGGCTCGTCAACAACGGCCGCATTGAAAGCGCCAACGTTGCCATCAAGGTGGGTTCCGCATCGGGCTTTCCCACCAGCTTGCTGGCGGGTGGCATCACCAACACGGGCACCATTGCCGGCAGCGACACGGGCATCGCCGTCGTGGACAACGGCGCCATCACGGGCGGCCTGACCAACAGCGGCACCATCAGCGGCGGCAATTACGCCATCAACGTGGATGGCACGTCCTCCCTCGACAGCATCCACATCCGAGGCAACGACACGGCCCTGTTCGTCGGCGACGTGGTGGCACCGAACACCCCCACCTTCGTCGATTCCGGGGCGGTCTACACGCTGCAGAACGGCAACCAGTTCACCGTCTCCAGCTTCACCAACAACGGCACCCTCAAGATCGGCGAGGGCAGCACCGCCGCCATCACCGGCAACCTCGTCAATACCGGCACCTTCAGCCCGGCAGTGGCGAGCATGACCAACTACGGCAAGATCAACGTGTCCGGCTCCGCCACTCTGGGCGGCGTCGCGTACGTCAACGTGATCGGCACCCCCACCCTCACGGTGGGCTCCACCCTCACCGGCGTGATCCACGCCACCGGGGGGGTCAGCGGCCAATTCGCCGGTGTCGGCGACAATTCGGCCTTGTACGATTTCAAGGGAGTCTACGCCGCCAACGACTTCGGCCTGAAGATCGTCGCGGCGGGCGACAACGGCGGCCCCACCGTGTTGGGCAGCGCCCAGGAGCACAACAACACCCCCGGCCTCGGCGCCGCCCGGGTGCTGGACCAGGTGGTCGTCGGCAACGACCCGGCCTGGGCCCGCGTGCGCACCGCCCTGGGCCAGTTGAGCACGACCCAGCAGGTTTCCCAGGCAGTCAGCCAGACCTTGCCCCTGCTCACCGGCAGCAGCATCGCCGCCGCCAACTCGGCCTTGTCCGGCGTCAACCGGGTGATCCAGGCCCGCATCGAGGCCAACCGGGGCCTGTCGTCCGGCGAGGAGTTCTTCAACGACGGCAACGTGTGGGCCAAGCCCTTCGGCTCCTGGGCCCGCCAGGACAATTCGGGCGGCGTGGCCGGCTACAAGGCCACCACCGCCGGCCTGGCCCTCGGCATCGACCGCTCCGTCACCGCCCGCACCCGGGTCGGCTTTGCCCTGGCCTATGCCAACGCCAGCGTGACCGGGCAGTCGGACGTGGCGCCCAACAGCGCCAAGGTGGATCTGTACCAGTTGATCAGCTACGGCAGCTACAGCCTGGATGCGACCCGGGAAATCAACTGGCAGGTCGATGTGGGCAACAACCGCAACGAGGGAAGCCGGCAGATCCGCTTCCTGGGCGAGACGGCCCGGTCCACCTACAACAGCCTCACCGCCCACGCCGGCGTGGGCCTGGGCTGGTCCTACGCCCTGGGGGAGCAGACCCGCTGGCTGCCGTCGGTCCGCGCCGACTACACCTGGATCCGGGATGCGGGATATACCGAGCACGGCGCCGACGCGCTCAACCTCAAGGTCGATGGCCGCACCACGGACCAGCTGCTGCTGGCCGCCGACGGCAAGGTCAGCCATCAGCTGGCCGACGGCCTGGCGGTGATGGGCAACCTGGGGGTCGGCTACGACGCCCTGAGCAAGCGCGCCGCCATGACTTCGGCCTTCGCCGGCGAACCCGGCCAGTCGTTCGTCACCTACGGCGTCTCGCCCAAGCCCTGGCTGGCCCGGGCCGGCCTCGGTATCTCCAAGTCGCTCAAGAACGGGCCGGAAGTCACCGCCCGCTACGACCTGGAACTGCGCGAGGGCTTCAACAACCAGACGGCTTCAGTCAAACTCCGCTGGAATTTCTGACCGGCCTCCCTGCAACCTCACCGACTCAAAGCCGCGGATCTGGACTCTCCGCGGCTTTTTTCCATCCCATGATTTCTCCTGCCCTGCGGGAACGCTTTGCCACTGCCGCCGCCCTGGAATCCCAGGGCCGGTTTGCGGAGGCCGAGACGTGCTGCCGCCAAATCGTCGCCGAGGCGCCCCACTTCCATCCCGCCTGGCATGCCCTGGGCCTGCTCCTCTTCAGGGCCGGCAACCTGCCGGAGGCCGTGAACTGCCTGGAGTCGGCCATTGCCGGCGATGGCCAGGTGGCTCTTTACCACAGCAACCTGGGCGAACTGTACCGGCGCCAGGGCCAGCCGAAACGGGCCGTGGCAGCCGGCCTGGAGGCCACGCGGCTGGCCCCCGGGCAGCGGGATGCCCACTACAACCTGGGCCTGGCCTACAGCGACGCCGGGGCGCACGAACAGGCCGCCGCCAGCTACCGCAAGGCCCTGGAGATCGCCCCGGACCACGCCCTCTCCTGGAACAACCTGGGCGCCACCCTGGAACGCCTGGGAGACCAGGACGCCGCCCTGGCCGCCTATGAAAAAGCCGCGGCCCTCGATCCGCGCCATGCCATCGCCCGCAACAACCTCGGCGTCCTCTACCTGGAAAAGAAGCAGTCCGGCGCGGCACACCAGGCCCTCGCCGCAGCCAACGGGGAATACCACCAGCAGGGCATCGAACACTACCGGGCCGGCCGTTTCGCGGCGGCCATGGAATGCTATGAGCGGGCCCTGGCGATCCAGGCGGAACAACCAGCCGTGCTCAACAGCAAGGGTTTCCTGCTCCAGGACCTGGGATTCCTGGACGAAGCCCAGGCGTGCTTTGCCCAGGCCGTCAACCTGGACCCCGACATGGCCATGCCGCGCCTGAACCTGGGCATGCTGCAATTGAAGCGGGGGGACTGGGCGGCCGGCTGGGAAAACTACGAGGCCCGCTGGACGGGCTCGGCGGAGGCCGCGAACAGCACCCTGAACTGCCCGAACAGCCCCCTGCCCCAGTGGACGGGCCAGGGCGAAACCGCCGGCAAGCGGCTGCTGCTGATCTCCGAGCAGGGCTTTGGCGACGTGATGCAATTTTCCCGCTACCTGCCCCTGGCCACCGAACGCTTCGCCAAGGTGGGCTTCGCCTGCGCCCCGCCGCTCCAGCGCCTTCTGGAATGGTCCTTCGGCGACCGCGTCGCGTTCTTCACCCGCCTGCCGGCGGACAACGACGCCTGGGATTGGCAATACCCGCTGCTTTCGCTGCCCCGGGCCTTCGGCACCCGGCCGGATACGGTGCCGCGGACGGTGCCGTACCTCCGCGTTCTCCCACCGTCCCAGGATTACTGGCGCGAACGGCTGGAACGGGCGGCCCCCGGGCGCCCGCGCATCGGCATCGCCTGGGCCGGACGCAAGGCCCACCAGGCCGACGCCCGCCGCAGCCTGAAATTCGAGCGGTTGCGGCCCCTGCTGGAAAACCGGAACGTGACCTGGGTCAGCTTGCAGAAATGGGCCCCCGAAGACGAGCGTCCGGCCATTCCGGACGGGGTGGATTGGCTGGACTGGACGGACGAGCTGAACGACTTTGCCGACAGCGCCGCCCTGGCGGCCAACCTGGACCTGGTGATCACCATCGATTCCGCCGTGGTTCACCTGGCCGGCGCCCTCAACCGGCCCGTCTGGATGCTCAACCGCTTCGACGGCGAGTGGCGCTGGCTGCATCGCCGCGCCGATAGCCCCTGGTATCCCTCCCTGCGTATCTTCAACCAGTCGTCCTTCGGGGACTGGGATGGGGTGCTCGCGGACGTATCCCAGGCCCTGGCGGCCCGTTTCCCCGCCTGAGGGCAGGGGAAGCTCCGTTGGTCAGCGGCCAGCGGCGCAGGGCGCCGCTACAGGGCGAAGGGCGGCAGGCGCGGTGCCCGCACCGGGGGGCAATCCCAACGGTAATCGGGCAGGCCGTCGTGGCTAAAGGGCGGATAGGCTTCGCCGGCGATCAGGGGCGCCAGGTAGCGGCGCCCGGCGGGGCTGGCGTGGAGGCCGTCGGCGGTGAGGAAATCGGCCGGCACCTTGCGCTCCCGGTCGGCCAGGCCCTCCAGGGCGGCCGGCACCAGGTCCCAGCGGTAGGGCGCGTCGGCCAGGCGGCGAATCGCCACCATCACCCCGGTAGTGCCCGACAGGCTCCATTCCAGGCCCGCCGCCCCCACGGCCCAGGCCTGCTCCAGATCGACCCGGGAGGCCAGATGGCGCGCCGAGCGTTGCAGGTAGTCGGCCACGGCACAGTGGCACTTGACGCCGAGCCGGGCCTGGAGCCGGTCCGCCAGCCAGGGGCCGACACCGCCCAGTTGCTCGTGGCCGTAGGTGGTGGAGTCCCGCTCCACCGCCAGGGGCTTGCCGTCGGGGCCGGACAGCCCCTCGGCGACGGTGATGGCGCAGTAGCCGCCCCGGGCGATGGTGGCTTCCACCGCCGCCGCCACCCGGGCCTCGTCGAAGGGCACCTCGGGCAGCAGGATCAGGTGGGGCGCCGCACCGGGGGCGTCCTGGGCCAGGGCGGTGGACAGGGCCATCCAGCCGGCGTGGCGGCCCATCACTTCGAGAATGAACACCTTGGTGGCCCGGGCGCCGCCGCTCATGGCCGCCAGGTCCAGGCTGGCTTCGCGCATCGAGGTGGCCAGGTACTTGGCCGCCGAGCCGAAGCCGGGGGAGACGTCGGTGTCGAGCAGGTCGTTGTCCACCGTCTTGGGCAGGCCGACGGCGGTGATGTCCAGGCCATAGCGCCGGCCCAGTTCGACGAACAGGCGGGCGGTCTCCATGGAGCCGTTGCCGCCGTTGACCAGCACGTGGCCGATGTCGTGGGCGCGCAGCACCGCCGCCACCCGGTCCCACTGGTCGGGACGTTCGTCGTAGGGCGGCAGCAGCCGCCGGCTGGCGCCGAAAGCACCGCCCGGCAGCTGGCGTAAACGCAGCACGGCCTCGTCGGATAACGAGGCCGTGTCGATCAGCTCTTCCTTGAGCACCCCGGAGAAGCCGTTGCGCGCCGCCAGCACGGTGCCGATCGGCGCCCCGGCCTTGGCCAGGCTGCGGGCGGCGTCGATGACGCCCCCCGCCGTGGCGTTGATGACCGCCGTCACGCCGCCGGACTGGAAGTACAGCGCGTTCCTGGAGCGTGCAGCGATCAACGGGCAGGTCCGGAGGAAAGGACGTGCTGAGGCTTACTTGAGGGCGGCGAAAGCGCGGGCGGTGATCTCGTCCACGCCACCCACGCCGGCGATCTTGCGCACCTTGGGAGCCTTGGCGTCGCCGGTGGCGGCCCACTCGGAGTAGTAGGCCACCAGGGGCTCGGTCTGGGCGTGGTAGACGTCGAGGCGCTTCTTGACGGTCTCTTCCTTGTCGTCGTCGCGCTGCACCAGGTCCTCGCCGGTCACGTCGTCCTTGCCTTCGACCTTGGGCGGGTTGTACTTGACGTGGTAGGTGCGGCCCGAGGGCAGGTGGGCGCGGCGGCCGGCCATGCGCTCGATGATGTCGGCGTCGGGCACGTCGATTTCGAGAACGAAGTCGATGGCCACGCCGGCCTCCTTCATGGCCTCGGCCTGGGGAATGGTGCGGGGGAAGCCGTCGAACAGGTAGCCGTTCTTGCAGTCGTCCTGGGTCAGGCGCTCTTTCACCATGCCGATGATCACCTCATCGGGCACCAGACCGCCGGCGTCCATGAACTTCTTGGCTTCCAGGCCCAGGGCGGTGCCGGCCTTGACGTGGGCGCGCAGCATGTCGCCGGTGGAAATCTGGGGAATGCCGAACTTCTCGCGGATGAATTGGGCTTGAGTGCCTTTGCCGGCGCCCGGGGCGCCCAGAAGAATCAGTCGCATGGTGTGGTCCTCGGAAATGTGGATATCGACGAAACGGTTTCTTGAAAACGTCTGGAAACGTCGGTTTTGGGGCTGTTCAAAACGCGGCCCGGTGGTTCCGGGCATCTGTTTTTATGCGGGATCGCCGGCGGCGCGAACCTTACCCGCAATGGGCCGGGTTGGTCAAACCGCCCGGCCGCCAGGGGCCTTGGATTCAGCGCGTTCGGCCGATGTCACGAATGCGGCCCGCACCCGCTCGGCGTCTTCCGGCGTATCCACTCCGGCGGCGGGGGGATGGTCCACCGTGGCCACGGTGATGCGGTAGCCGTGCCACAGGGCGCGCAGTTGTTCCAGGGCCTCGAACTGCTCCAGGGGCGAGGCGGCCAGCCCGGCGTAGGCGTGCAGGAAGGACGCCCGGTAGGCGTACAGCCCGACGTGGCGCAGGGCCGGCAGCCCGGCTGGCAGCGCTTCGCGGCTGGCGGCGAAGGCGTCCCGGGCGTAGGGGATCGGCGCTCGGGAGAAGTACAGGGCGTCGCCGTCGGCCCGGCACACCACCTTGACCACGTTGGGGTTGAAGAAGTCCTCGGCGGCGACGATCGGGTGGGCCACCGTGGCGATGTCGGCGCCGCTCTCGGCCAGCCGCGCGGCGGTCAGCGCCACCAGGGCCGGATCGATCAGGGGCTCGTCGCCCTGGACGTTCACCACCAGGGTATCGCCGCCCCAGCCCTGCTGTTCGGCCACCTCGGCGAGACGGTCGGTGCCGCTCGGGTGGTCGGGTCGGGTCAGGGCCGCGGCGAAGCCGTGCTCGCGCACCGCGGCGGCCACGCCGTCATGGTCGGTAGCCACCAGCACGGACTGGGCGCCGGCACGGGCGGCGGCCTCGGCGACGCGCACCACCATGGGCTTGCCGGCCAGATCGAGGAGCGGCTTGCCCGGCAGGCGGGTGGAGGCGAAGCGGGCCGGAATGACGACGTGGAAGGGAACGGTCATGGCGAGGAAGGCGGAAGGTGTCCCGGCGACAGGCCCGGGAGCGGATGATCCGGCGCGGGGCGCGGCAGCCCGGCCGGGAAGGAATCCGGAAGCGCTGAACCCTGGCGGGTCAGGCCTCGTCGGCGCTCAGGGGGCGGGCTTCCTGTTCGAGCATCACCGGGATGTCGTCGCGGATCGGGTAGGCCAGCTTGCAGGGTTTGCAGACCAGTTCCTGCTTAGTCTTTTGGTATTCCAGGTTGCCCTTGCACACCGGGCAGACCAGGATGTCGAGCAGGCGAGCATCCATCGATTTTCTCCAGAACGTAAGCCGCCAGGTCCGGGGCGAGGCGGGCCGCCACGGGCAGCACCCAGGCCTCCTGCGCCCGGCCGGCCAGCGGCAGGGAGCGGCATTTTACCCCATCCTTCTCGGTCATCAGGACCACGGCATCCTCCAGCCCGGCGAAATCTTCCGGGCCGTAGGCGTGGTGGTCGGGAAAGGCCCGGTTTTCGCAGGACAGGCCGAGATCGCCCAAGGTGGCGAAGAAACGGGACGGGTCGCCGATGCCGGCGATGGCCACCGCCCGCCGGCCGCCGGCGGCCAGCCGGGCCGCCAGTTCGGCCGGGGCGATGCGGCGGCCGGGGTCGTCGAGGGCGACGAAGTCCTCCGGCGCCAGGGTCATGTCGAACACCGGCACCGCCCCCAGGTGGGCGTCGAGCCGGCCGGCCAGGGCGGTCCGGCCGCCATTGACCACCACCGCGCCCCCCCCGGCCAGCCGGCCCAGGCGGGGGAGCGGATCGCGCAGGGGGCCAGTGGGCAGGCGCCAGCCGTTGCCGGGGCCGCGCCGGTCGAACACCGCGATTTCCAAGTCCCGGCCCAGGCGCAGGTGCTGCAAGCCGTCGTCGCACAGGATCAGGTCGGTATCCGGATGGGCGGCCAGCAGGGTGCGGGCGGCGGCGGCCCGATCCCGGCCGACCCACACCGGCACGCCGGTGGCGGCCAGCAGCAGGGGCTCGTCCCCCACCACCGCCGGATCGTCGCCCGGGGCCACCGGCCGGGGGGCGTCGCCCGCCGCACCGCCGCTGCCGCCGTAACCCCGGCTGACGATGCCCGGGCGCTTGCCCCGGGCCGCCAGTTCCCGGGCCAGGGCCTGGGTCAGGGGCGTTTTGCCGGCGCCGCCCACGGTGAGGTTGCCCACCACCACCACCGGCACCGGCAGCCGCTCGGTCCGCGCCCAGCCCCGGGCGTAGGCCAGGCGGCGCAGGCCGCTGACGGCGGCGAATAGGCCGGATAGGGGCGCCAGGGGCCACAGGCCGGCGGCCAGGCGGGGACGGAACCAGGCCCGGGCCAGGGCCGCGGCCAGGCCGTCGCGGGGCGCCGGGGCGGAGGGAAGGGTCACGTGGGGAACGGTCGGGAAGAATCGGCGGCAGGCCTACAGGCAGTGTGCCGAAAGCTCGGCCGCCAGGCCCCGGAGCATGGAGCGGGACGGCGGCGGCCGCCCCGCATCCATCAGTGTCCGGTCTGCTGGGTGGCGAAGGAGATGTGGGGGTAGCCGGCCGCCTGGGCCGCCTGCATCACGTCCACCACCGACTGGTGGGTGGCCTTGGCGTCGGCGCTGATGACGATCAGCGGGTCGGGGCGGTCGCCGGCGGCCCGTTTCAGGCCCTCGGCGATGGTGCCGACCTCGCCGTTGGCCAGGGTCTGCTTGTCCACCACCACCTGGCCGGCGGCGGTGACCGCCACGTTGATCTCGTTGGGTTTTTCCTGCTTCTGCTCGGCATCGGCCTGGGGCAGGTTGATCTCCAGCCCGGAGAAGCGGGAATAGGTGGTGGTGAGCATGAGGAAGATGATGATGACGAGCAGCACGTCGATCATCGGGATCAGGTTGATCTCCGGCTCTTCCCGGCCGCGGCCGCGACGAAAGTCCATGGCCGGCTCCTTACGTGCGGTCGCCGTGGACGACTTCCACCAGCCGCACCGCCTGCTGCTCCATGTCGATCACCAGGGCATCGACCTTGGCGCGGAAGTGGCGCCAGAAGATCATGCTGGGAATGGCGATGATCAGGCCGAAGCCGGTGTTGTAGAGGGCGATGGAGATGCCGTGGGCGAGTTGCTGCGGGTTGCCGCCGGAGGGGCCTTGGGAGCCGAAGATTTCGATCATGCCGACGATGGTGCCGAACAGGCCCATCAGGGGGGAGATCGAGGCGATGGTGCCAAGGGTGGTCAGGTAGCGTTCCAGTTCGTGGGTAACGGCGCGGCCGGCTTCCTCGATGGATTCCTTCATCACCTCCCGGGAGGCGCGCACGTTGCGCAGGCCGGCGGCCAGTACCCGGCCCAGGGGGGAGCCGGCTTCGAGCCCGGCCACCAGTTGTTCGTTGACCCCGCCCTGGCGGTACTGCTGCACCACCTGCTGGAGCAGCCCGGCGGGCACGACCTTGGTGCTGCGCAGGGCCTGGAGCCGCTCGATGATGAGGGCCAGGGCGATGATCGAGGCGAGCAGCAGGAACCAGATGGGCCAGCCGGCGGCTTGAATGATGGCGAACACGGAACTCTCCGGAATTCTGGCGGGACCGCCGGCGGCGATCCCCAAAAAAGGCGCCGGGATGGGGCGCCGGGGTCGGGGCAACGCCGTGACGCACGTCACGGCGCGAAAGTCGGAACTTTATCCGGCGCCCCGTCCCCGGGCAAGGGCGCCATGCCGTACGGATTTATCCACAAAGTCTGTGGATAACTCTGTGAATAGGTTGTCGAGGAACGCCGCAAAGGGCCGTGGCAGCGAAATACGGCTTACCTTGCACATTTTTTACGCAAGAATATTTATCGTTAAAAATCAACACGTTGAATTTTATTCACGGTGACAAGCGGCATAGCGGGTGAGCAAGCACTCTCCCACCTTGACAGTTCGCCGGCCTGTGGATCAATCAGGCCGCGGCGGCCTCCGCTACAATGCCGGCATGGCTGAATTTCCACCCGAATTTTCATCGTTTCCAGGGGATTCCTCCCCCTCGTCCGCCCCGCCCCTGCGCGAAGAAAAGCCCTTGCCCATCTCGGCGCTCAACCGCCGGGTGCGCCAGATTCTGGAGGGCAACTTCCCCCTGTGCTGGGTCAGCGGCGAAATCTCCAACCTGACCCTGGCCGCCTCCGGCCACGCCTATTTCTCCTTGAAGGACGACCAGGCCCAGGCCCGCTGCGTGATGTTCCGCAGCCGGGTGCAGACCCTGGGCTTCCGCCCCGAGAACGGCCAGAAGGTCGAGGCCCGGGTGCTGGTGTCCCTTTACGAGCCCCGGGGCGACTTCCAGCTCAACGTCGAAGCCCTGCGCCCCGCCGGCCTGGGCAATCTCTACGAGCAGTTCGTGCGGCTCAAGGCCCGCCTCGACGCCGAGGGGCTGTTCGCCGCAGAAAACCGCCTGCCGATCCCGGCCTACCCGCGCCGCATCGGCATCGTCACCAGCCCCCAGGCCGCCGCCCTGCGCGACGTGCTCACCACCCTGGCACGGCGCGCACCGCACATTCCGGTGATTCTCTACCCCACCCCGGTCCAGGGCGACGAGGCACCGCCGCGCATCGTCGCCGCCCTGGAGGCCGCCTACGCCCGGGCCGAGGTGGACGTGCTGCTGGTGGTGCGCGGCGGCGGCAGCATCGAGGATCTGTGGGCCTTCAACGACGAGCGGGTGGTGCGCGCCGTGGCCGCCGCCCCCCTGCCGGTGGTGAGCGGTATCGGCCACGAGACCGATTTCACCCTCGCCGACTTCGCTGCCGACCTGCGCGCCCCCACCCCCACCGGCGCCGCCGAACTGGCCAGCCCGGACCGGGAGGCCCTGCTCGACCGGCTCGACGAGCTGCACCGCCGCCTGGCGCGCCGCGCCGGCCGGCTGATCGACGACCACGGCCAGCGCCTCGACTACCTGGCGCGGCGCCTGATCCACCCGGCCCAGCGCATCGCCCGGCACCGGGAAACCCTGCAAGCCCTGGCCCAGCGTCTGGCCCAGGCCGGCCGCCGCCGGCTGGCCGAGCAGCACACCGCCCTCTCCCGCCTGGACGGCCGGCTGCGCGCCCGCCGCCCCAGCGTGGCGCCCCAGCAGGCGCGGCTGGCGGCCCTGGAGCAACGCCTGCACGGCACGGCGCGCCAGCGCCTGGAAAGTACCCGGCAGCGCCTCGCCCATCTGGGCGCGGCGCTCGCCCATCTGTCGCCGGAAGGCGTCCTGGCCCGGGGCTACGCCCTGGCCTTCGACGCCGAGGGCCGTATCGTCCGCCAGGCGGCGGCGCTGCGCCCGGGGGACGGCCTGTCCCTGCGCCTGCACGAAGGATCGGCGGCGGTCCGGGTCGAATCCACCAGCCTGGTGCCGGCCGCCGCGCCCAAGCGCGGCTGACCGCGAAGTTGTGCTCGCCACGCCCCCCGCATAGAATCCAAAGGTTCAGAGCGCCGCTTCCCGGCTGGTTCGCTGGTCTGCTGGCTTGGTATGGCGCTCCAACATCCCCCACTGCAACGGAGAACAATATGGAACATCAACTGCCCCCCCTGCCCTACGCCAAGAACGCCCTGGCTCCGCACATCTCCGAAGAAACCTTCGAGTACCACTACGGCAAGCACCACCAGGCCTACGTGACCAACCTGAACAACCTGATCAAGGGCACCGAGTACGAGAACCTGGGTCTGGAAGAAATCTTCAAGAAGGCCCCGGCCGGCGGCATCTACAACAACGCCGCCCAGGTGTGGAACCACACCTTCTTCTGGAACTCCATGAAGCCCGCCGGCGGCGGCGCTCCCACCGGCGCCCTGGCCGACGCCATCAACAAGAAGTGGGGTTCCTTCGACGAGTTCAAGAAGGCCTTCACCGCCTCCGCCGTGGGCAACTTCGGCTCCGGCTGGACCTGGCTGGTGAAGAAGGACGACGGTTCCGTGGACATCGCCAACACCGGCGCCGCCGGCAACCCGCTCAAGACCGGCGAGGGTAAGCCCCTGCTGACCATCGACGTGTGGGAACACGCCTACTACATCGACTACCGCAACGCCCGTCCCAAGTTCGTGGAAACCTTCCTGGCTTCCCTGGCCAACTGGGACTTCGCCGCGCAGAACTTCGCCTGATCGACGTCTCCTGACGCCGCAGCGCCCACCGGCGCTGCCGACGGGGCGGGGCCACATGTGCATCATGTGGCCCCGCCCCGTTTGCTTTGGCAGCGGCGCGAGCGGGGCGGAAAGGCGGAGCGCCATATTCGCCAATCGGGCACCGCCCCCGCGAACACGGATTCGGCGCAAACGGCGGGGCAAAGCGCGGCGGCAGCGAGCGGGAATGCGCCACCCAATACTTGAATTTTTTTAATACGTCCCAACAGGCCGAATGCCAAACTCCAATACTGGCGCGGACCTTCATATTTCCGCAGGCTGGATATATTAATTTTATTAAAGTATTCCCCCCAGGTGGGAGGCCCGCCGCCACGGCGCCGGGGTGCGCCCGGAGAGCCGGAACGGCTGGCAGGCCGACAAGCGGGCAGGCCCGCCGCACCCAATCCCGCGCGGTGCGCCCCCCCCCCGATTCCCGCGCCCTCTGGCGCCCCTGTGGCACAGGGGATCGAAACCGTCTTCGCTTGCGGAAACTCATCCCCCTGGCGGCACGCCTCGCCTGCATTCAGTGCGCTTTTGGCAGGCTTTCGGCACCCATTCGGCGCATTTCCGGCACGGGGCCATCACTCCGGGCCGAGTGCAGCAAACAAAGACCGGGGCAAACAAACTGTCATGCCGGTTTTTTGACTTTTCTGTACCTGCCCCGGCCAAGGCGGCGGCGCACAATGACGGCTGCTCCGCCGTGGAGCGGCTTGCCCGCGTGATGCCATGAACGCCACCCTGACCCTGCCCCATCCCCCCTCGCCCCCCGCCGACGCTTCCGTTGCCCGCATTCCCGGCAACAAGGGCATCTGGGTGGGTATCTTCTGCGAACTCACCGAGTTCGGCCTGATGTTCCTGGTCTATTTCATCGCCCGGGCTCACCATCCGGAGGCGTTCAGCGCCGGCGCGGCGCGCCTGTCCCTGGCGGCCGGCACGGCCAACACGGTGTTCATGTTGAGCAGCAGCTACGCCATCGCCCGGGCGCTGTCCGCCATCCGCCGCGACGAGCAGCGCGCCTGCCTGCGCTGGCTGGGGGCCGCCCTGGTGCTGGGGTTGGGTTATCCGGTGGTGAAGTTCTTCGAGGTGCAGTGGAACATCGCCCAGGGCATCGACGGCAGCGCCGGCATCTTCTTCACCACCTACTACTACCTGACCTTCAACCACTTGGTCCACGTCAGCTGGGGCATCCTCGGCCTGCTCTGGGTGATGGCCCGCACCCGCATGGGCGCCTACTCGGCGGCGGACTACCAGGGGCTGGAAGCCCTGGGCTGCTACTGGCACGCCACCGACCTGATCTGGCTGGCCATCTTCCCCCTCTTCTACGTGCTGCACTGAGGAGCACGCCATGAACCCCGACAAGCGCCTGACCCGGACCTGGCTGGTCCTCCTCGCCCTCACCCTGGGCGGGGGCTTTCTCGGCGAGAGCCACTACGGCGGCATCGTCCTGGCGGTGGCCGCCGCCCTGCTGGTGGCAGTGAAGAGCCGCCTGGTGATCGTCCATTTCCTGGAACTGAACCAGGCCCACCCGCGCATCCGCCGGGTGGTGGGCACCTATTTCGCCGCCATGCCCGCCCTGATGGTGCTGACCGCCCTGGCCGGCCCCCAGATCGTGCGCTGGACGTCCCTGGGCGGCTGATCGCGGCCGTCCCCGGGCCGCCCCCTTCACCAGTTGTTCAGCGGCCGCTCAGGCGCCGCGCCGCCAAGAGCGGCAGGCGCAGCACGAAGCCGATGAACAGCCGGGTGTGCATCCAGGTGAGCAGGGTGTTGTCGCGCAGGTAGTTGAAGTGGGAAACGCCCCCTTCCTCGGGACGCAGGTACTTTACCGGGGCCGGCAGGTTCACCGGCGGCACGCCGCGCCAGGCCAGGCGCACCACGGCTTCCGGATCGAAGTCGAAGCGGCGCATCCAGCGCTGGCCACGCATCACCGCGCGCAGCGGGTCGATGGGATAGACGCGGAAGCCGTACAGCGAATCGCCGATGCCCATCCACAGGGTTTCCAGGTTGGCCCACCAGTTGGACACCTTGCGCCCCTTGACGCGCAGCGCCGGGGCGCTGGCGTCGAACACCGGCACCCCCAGCACCATGGCCCCCGGCGTTTCCCGGGAGCGGGCCATGAATGCGGGGATCAGATCGGCGGGATGCTGGCCGTCCGAATCCATGGTCAGGGCGTGGGTGAAACCCGCCGCCGCGGCCAGGTCCAGGCCGTGCAGCACCGCCGCCCCCTTGCCCCGGTTCTCCGGCAGCACCTCCACCCGCAGCCCCGGGTCCTCGGCGGCCATGGCCAGCAGCCCCTCGGCGGTGCCGTCCCGGCTGCCGTCCACCACCACCCACACCGGGTTCCACCAAGCCCGGGCGGCCCGCACCGTGGCATAGACCTGTTCCCCCGGGTTGTAGCTGGGGATGAGCACCAGGTGGGTGGTGGAGGGTGCGGCGGCGGATTCGGTCATGGGTACAGGCAAGGGGGAGGAAAGAATGTGGGGAATCAGAAATGAATCAAGACACGGCCCGGGAGCGGGCCGGTACCGACTCCGCGTCGGCGCAACGGCAGGACGCCCCGTCCGCCGGCCCATGGTCCGGCTGCGGCCGGGAGGGCGACGGGGACAGGGTCCCGGCGAAATAGGCTTCCAGCTCCCGGGTGAAGGCATGGGGATCCTGGGGCGGGTCGAAGCGCTGTCCCAGGCGGATGCGGTAGGTGATGGGCAGCTCGGGCCGGCGCAGCACCGGCCAGCCCTTGCTCAGATAGGGCGAATCGGTCTCGATGAACACGGTCTGGATCGGCGCCTGGGCCCGGTGCGCCACCAGGGCCACGCTGCCCTTGAACGGCCCCACCGGGCCGCCGGTGGTACGGGTGCCCTCGGGGAACACCAGCAGGTGGTTGCCCTGGTGCAGATCGTCCACCGCCAGCAGGATCATGCCGAACAGGGAATCGTTGCGGATGTAGCGGGCGAGCCGCGCCCCGGCGCCGAGGAACAGGTTGTCCATCAACTCGGCCTTCATGATGCAGGCCACGTCGGGCAGGCGCGACACCACCATCACCGCGTCGAGCAGGCAGGGATGGTTGGGGGCGATGATCAGGGGGCCGGAATCGCGCAGGGTATCCAGGGCCTTCAGGTCGAAGCGGCAGGCCCCCAAGGCCGACAGGCCGGCCAGGTAGAGGCGGAAGCCGCCCATGATGCCGAGGCGGCCGACCCGCAGCCCGGCCCGGCGCGGCAGCAGGGGATAGAGGAGCACCGCCAGCAGGGACCAGCCCAGGCACAGCACGCCCAGGAGAACCCAGCCGAGGGCGACGGCCACGGCGGCATGGACGCGGCGCAGCGGCGGGGGCAAGCGGCGCACGAGTTCGTGCGGCAGGAAAAACGACATCAATGAACCACGCGGGAGAGATGGAAGAAGGTTACTGCTCGATCCACCCGCCGGCACGTCGGCACCGGCGGGCGGGTGGGGTCGATCAATAGTCCCACTCCACTTTCTTCGACGATTCGCCCAGCACCCAGGCGACCGCCAGCCCGGCGGCCAGGTACTGGTCGCGCCTGACCAGGGGGCTGTCCTCGAAGGCCGCGCCCTTGAGGGTGTCCCAGCGGACGAAGGCGCCCACCCAGGTGCTCTTGAAGCGCTTGGACAAGGACGACAGCACCTGAGTGCCCGCGTAACCGCCGCCCGCCTGGTAGGCCGGGCGGCCGGCGGCGGCGTACTGGGGCGCCACCGAATAGAAATAATCGTTGTAGCGGCGCGACTGGAACAGGGGGCCGGCCAGCAGCCCCAGGTTCCAACCGTTGAAGCCGGCCACGTCCTCCACGTCCAGGTTGAGGCGCGGCGAGAACACCCAGCCCAGGGACTTGGGGCTCGATTCGACGGTGAAGGCGGCGCGTACCGGCAGGCGCAGGTCGAGCTTGGTGCGGTGGTCGGTGGTGCGCCACAGGTTCACGTCCAGGGAGGGGCCGACTTCCACGGTGGGCTTGAGGTCGGTCATGCCCTGGCGGGCGTCGTTCTTGTCGCTGTTGACCGGCAGTGAGGCGGCGCCGCTGATGTTGAGCTCGACCCGGTCGGTGTCGAGCAGGGTGCCGCGCACGCCATTGCGGTCGGCCTTGAGGAATTCGCCGCGATAGACGAAGTACGGCATCGGCAGGGCGTAGGCGCGGCTCTGGCTGGAGCCCCGGTAGTCGGGCATGACCAGGCCGCCGACGCCCATGCCGGCCTCCCACAGGGGCTTTTCGTCGGCTGCCGCAGGCTGGGCCAGCACTGCGCAGGCGGTGGCGAGGATGGCGGCGGTCAGGCCGAGGCCCAGCAGCGGGGAGCGTAACAGGATGGGAAACGTGGAATACGGTGCAACGGAAAACGGCACGTTCAGAACTCCAGGGAATGGCCGGTACTGGCTTCGATCTCGACCAAAAGATCGGCGCGACAGACGTCGGCTTGCAGGTAGAAAGCCCGGGCCGCCGGCAGCGCCCGGCCGATTTCGGCCCGGACGGCCGGAAGATCGGCGGGATGGCGGATGTAAATCTTGAGTAGGCAGTCGGCCAGACGGTAGCCGGCGCCGGGCGCGACCCGGTTGGCCTCGGCGATCACTGCCTCCAGGTTGGCCAGGGTCTCCCGGGTCTGGGCGGCCACGTCCCCCATGTGCAGGGTCCGGTGGCCGACGATACTGGCGGTGCCGGAGATGAACAGCACGTCCTGCCCGCCATGGCGCACCACGGCGGCGCGGGAGAAGGTGGGGCTGCGCGGCCCGTACTCGCGGGGATAGTGGTAGGCGCTGGTCTGGCGCGGGTTTTCCACCGGAATCGGCGCTTGCCGGCCGGCGAGGAAGAACACCACCAGGTGGCCGCCGATGGTGCCCAGGGCGCAGGCCGCCGGCACGTTCTGGACCACGGGCCGGCCACTGGCGAGAAAGGCGTCCTGGCGGCCGATGTTGAACTGGCGGTAGCGCTCCAGGCCGAAGCTCTCGCCGTTGATGTCGTCCAGGTAATTCCACACCCGCAGCAGGTAGGGATAGCCCTCGGCGGCAAGCAGGGCGAAGACGGCCCTGTAGGCGGCCTCGGCGGCCTGTTGCAGGGGCGTGGCGCCATCCCCGGGGGAGAAGTCCGCCTCGTCCAGGGTGACGGCGCCGAACAGCAGGTTGGGCCCGGCCCGCCATGCCAGGGGTCCGGCACGACCGGCGCGCAGCGGCGCGTCGCCGCGCCAGGCCTCGATCCAGGCCGGATGGCCGTCGAGCACCGGGGTGGAAACGAAGCTCTGGGGGGCCTCGCCGGGCAGGGCCAGCGGCGCGGCGGCAAAGACGGCGCTCCCGAGGAGGTCGTCCTGGAGCGCCAGCAGCGGCGCGGTGTTCCGGGCATCCCCCGCCGGCTCGCCCGTCCAGGGCTGACAGGCGACGATCAGGGGTGTTGCGCCCGGATGGTGCGGTACAGCGCTCATTGTCCTCCGACGCCGGATTCCGGCATTTCCACGTAGCGAATGTTCATGCGCCGCTTGCGCCAGGCCGCCAGGGAACGGGGCAGGTGGCGCAGCGACATGAGGTAGTAGATGGCTTTGAAGGCGAGCAGGGAGCGCCAGATCGGCGTGCGGCCGAAGATGTCGCCGGCCAGCACCGAGAGCAGGGCCTCTTCCATGCGCAGCTTGTTGCTCGGCGCCATGAACAGGTCGCGCATGGTGGGGTTGGTGACCCGGTAGATGAACCAGGAGAATTCCTTCGGCCCGTGCTTCATCACCCGGTCGAAGGCGGCCATGGCCTGGGCGGTCCGGGCCGGTTCGCGCAGGGCCGTGTCCACCGCCTCGGCGCCGGCGAAGGCGCCGTTCATGGCC
This sequence comes from Oryzomicrobium sp., assembly GCF_036820405.1. Lineage (NCBI taxonomy): Bacteria > Pseudomonadati > Pseudomonadota > Betaproteobacteria > Rhodocyclales > Rhodocyclaceae > Oryzomicrobium > Oryzomicrobium sp. The sequence goes on along the minus strand of NZ_DAISLS010000006.1, from coordinate 51,934 downwards.
AGCATGACCCCGGAAGAGAACACCGGGTCGATGAAGGCGTAGGCGTCGCCGATCAGCAGGTAGCCGGGGCCGTGGGTGCGGTCGGTGACGTAGGAGAAATTGCCGGTGGCCTCCACCCCGGCCATCAGCTCGGCGCCCTGGAGCCGCTCGGCCAGTGCCGGGCAGAGCTGGATGGTATCGAGGAAGAAGTCCGTGAGGGATTTCTGCCGGGTCTTCATGTAGTAGGGCCAGACCGTGGCGCCGACGCTGGTGGCGCCGTCGGACAGGGGGATGAACCAGAACCAGCCGTGCTCGAACCAGAAGATGGTGATGTGCCCCGCAGCCTGCCCCTCGTGGCGGCGGGCATTGCGGAAGTGGCCGTACATGGCCGAGCTGTTGTGCCTGGGGTTGCGCTGCTTGGCCTGGAAGCGGTTGGCCAGGAAGGTGTCGCGCCCCGAGGCGTCCACCACGAAGCGGGCGGCGAAGGTTTCTTCCCGGCCGTCGTCGTGGCGGGCCTGGACGGTGGCGCCGCTGCCGTCGGGCTGGAAGTCCACCGCCCGCACCTTGCAGCCCTCGATCACCGTGGCGCCCTTGGCGGCGGCGTTGTCGATCAGGACCTTGTCGAAATCGGAGCGGCGCACCTGGTAGGCGTGGGGCATGGACTTGTCCCAGGCCCGGGCGAAGAAGAAGGTCTGCCGCTGATCGTGCCAGGGCGAGACGAATTCGGCCCCCCATTTTTCCATGCCGATGGCGCGCACCTGGTCGGCCACGCCGAGGCGCTCGAACAGGGGCAGGTTGGCCGGCAGCAGGGATTCGCCGATGTGGAAGCGTGGATGACGGTCCTTGTCCAGCAAGGTCACCCGGTGGCCTTTTTCAGCCAGCAACGCCGCAGCGGTGGAGCCCGCCGGCCCGCCGCCGATGACGAGGACGTCGCACGAGGGTACGGCCGGATTTGCAGCGGTTGTTTCCCAATTCATGACATCCCTCCTGGCCGCGGCCGTTGGAGACGATCGGCAGGCATGGTGCAGCACGCTCTGGTATCGTTGCGCCCTGCCCATGATGTTGTTCTATCCGGCGCCCTGCGCCGGCCCCCCATCTGAGCGACGTATATGACAACCGCCCAGGCAAGCCGGCAAATTTTACTACATCACTCCCGCCCTACCGCCGGGCGGCGACGACTTGCCGGAACGGGGAGCCTGCACTAGCCTTTTCGCAGCACCACCGCGCCCGCCGCGACGGTAGCACCAAACCCGGCAGGCCAGGCCTGCCGACGAAAACAACGAGGGGACCCCAAATGCAGTGGTTCGACAACCTGAGTCTGCGCACCAAACTCTTTCTCAACTTCGCCATCTCGGGCGGCGTGCTGGTGCTGGCGATCCTGTTCTGCCTGTTGCAGATCCGCCAACTGGGCAACAGCACCAACGAGATCATCACCAACTGGCTCCCGTCCATCCAGGCCACCGGCAAGATCAGCCAGGAGCGCCTGCGCTACCGGGTACGCAGCCTGGAATACATGCTCGGCACCTCACCCGAGGAGCGCGCCAAGATCGAAAGCTCCCTGAAAAAACTCGACGGCGACCTCCAGACCATCGTCAAGGAATACCAGCCGCTGATCAGCGGTCCCGACGAGCAGAAGCTTGTCGAGCAGGTGCAGCAGGGCGTCGCCGATTACCGAAAGGTAGTGGAAGAAGGCATCGCCCTGATGAACGAAGGCAAGATGGAAGAAGCCCAGCAGCTTCGCCGTGGCGCCTGGGTGGACAAGGCCAACAAGCTGCGCGATGCCACTGACGCCCTCACCGCCTTCAACCGGGACGGCGCCAGCCATGCCTCTGACGATGGCAACGCCCACATCCATGAAGCCATGACCGGCGGCATCGTCGCCCTGGCCCTTGGCCTGGGCATCGCGATCGCGGCTTCCCTGCTGCTGTCCAACCGCATGTCCCGACAGCTGGAAGTGGCCGTCGAGACCGCCCGGCGCATCGCCGCCGGCGACCTGCAAGGCCCGGTGCCGGCCGCTGGCCAGGACGAGGTGGGCAAGCTGATCGCCGCCATGGCCGAAATGCAGCGCTCCCTGCGCACGACCCTGTCCCAGACCCGGGACAACGCCGACCGGATCTCCAGCGCCGCGCAGCAGCTCAACAGCGGCGCCGCGCAACTAGAGCAGAGTGCCAGCGCCCAGAGTGCCGCGGCGTCGGCGATCGCCGCCAACATCGAGGAGCTGACCGTTTCGATCAACCACGTCTCGGACAGCACCACCGATTCCAGCCGCCTGGCCGCCGACTCCGACACCCAGGCCCGCACCGGCCGGGACACCCTCCTGCGCATGGTGGGTGAAATCACCCGTGTCTCGGAGGTGGTCAATACCGCCGCGACCCAGGTGGCGGCGCTGGAAGGCCAGTCGGCCCAGATTTCCCACATCGTCAGCGTGATCCGCGACATCGCCGACCAGACCAACCTGCTGGCCCTCAACGCCGCCATCGAAGCCGCCCGGGCCGGCGAGCATGGCCGCGGCTTCGCCGTGGTGGCCGACGAGGTGCGCAAGCTCTCGGAACGCACCGCCCAATCCACCAGCGAGATCACCCAGATGGTAAGCGCCATCCAGGAATCGACCCGCCAGGTGGTGGCAGGCATCCAGGCCGGCGTCACCTCGGTGGACACCAGCGTCACCCTGGCCCGGGAAGCCGGCGACACGGTGTCCCAGCTCCAGGAGATGGCCCAGCGCGTCGCCCAATTGGTGGGGGACGTGGCTGAGGCCCTGCGCGAGCAGTCGTCGGCCTCCACCGACGTGGCCCGCCGGGTCGAGGAAATCGCCACCCACGCCGAGGAGAACAGCGCCACCACCGCCGAAACCGCCGGCGCCGCGCGCACCCTGGACGGCGTTGCCCACAACATGCAGGAGGTGGTGGGGCGTTTCCGCCTCTGACCCGCCTGGCCGCTTCGGCGGGGTATCGGCAAAGCCGACACACTCCGCCGCCCTTCCCCACTGCATCACTGCCCAACAAAAAGCCCCGCCGAAGCGGGGCTTTTTGTTGCCGGGAGGAATCCCGTCGGGAACGGCTCGGCAAACTCAGCGCAGCTGTTCGTAGAGCAGGCCCAGGATGCGCTTGGCGGTATCCGAGGTATCGGAGCCCCCTTCGCGGGTGAGCACCTGGACCTGGGTGGATTCGCCGCCGTCCCGCACCAGAATGCGGTACTGAACGTTGTTCTCCACCTTCGGCGAGCTCTTCCAGAACGCCAGCTTGGAGAGCAGACCGGGGTCCTTGTTGGCGGCATCCGATTCCGGATCCACGTAACGGACGAAAAACAGGCCCTTGGAGCGGTCCCGGTCTTCCACGGTGAAGCCGACCCGGTCGAGGGCTAGGCCGACCCGGCGCCAGGCCCGGTCGAAGCGCTCGTCCACCACCACCTGGGCAGAACCGTCGCCGCCGTTGACCACCCGGGCCTTCTCCTGGGTCTTGGTGCTGGAAGCGGCAATCTGGGCCTCGGCACGCTTTTCCTCGACGCCGAAGCGCACCATCAGGCGGCGCAGCATCTCGGCTTCCAGGTCGGGGTCGGAGGCCCGGGGCTGCCAGCGGGTCTGGTCCTTCTGGGGCGTGATGTAGACCTCTTCCATGCCGCGGTGGCTGATGAAGATGTCGGTGGTGCCCGGCTGGGCGCCCGGCTCCAGGCGAGTGCGGAACTTGTCGCGCTCACCAGTGGAGTACAGGGAGTCGAGCAGCTTGCCCAGGGTGTTGCGCAGCCAGTCCTCGCCGATCTTGGCGCGGTTTTCCGCCCAATCGGTTTCCATCACGCCGGCGTCGGGCTGCTCCACCTTGACGATGAAGCCGGTCTCCTGCCAGAACTCTTTGACGGTGTCCCAGACCTTGTCCGGCGCCTGGTCCACCACCAGCCAGCGCTGGGTGCCGGACCGCTCGATGTGGGTCTTTTCCACCTGGGGCAGGACGGCGGTGTTCTGCACCTGGGTCTTGGCGGTGTCCCGCTCGGCGTTGTAGGCCGAGAAGGTGGCCGTGCCCTTGCCGCCCACGTCGGGGACGGCGTAGCGGTCGTCCTTGGTGGGCGCGGTCAGGTCGGGGGGAACTTCCAGGGTGGGAACCTGGGCCTTGCTGGCGGACTTGTAATCGATCTTCTTCGAGTCGGGCATGATGCCGCAGCCGGCAGTGGCGGCTACCGCCATCGCCACACCCGCAGCCATGGCCAGGCGGGCGGAATGAATGTCAGGGCGCTTCAAAATCGTCGGCTCTCGCTTCGTGGTTGGCGAAAAAGGGGAAGTGCAAAAAGGGCGAAGGCGGCGGCTTGCGCCGCCGCCCGGATCGTCAGGCCAGGACGCCGGCCTGGCGCATCGCCCCGCGCACCCGTTCGTGGTACTCGGGGGACAGGGCGGTGAGGGGCAGGCGGATGCCGCCGGGGATCAGCCCCAGCTGCTGCACGGCCCACTTCACCGGAATCGGGTTGGCTTCGCAGAACAGGTGCTTGTGCAGACCGAGCAGCTTGGCGTTGATCTCGCGGGCGGTCTTGACGTCGCCGGCCCGGGCGGCCACCACCATCTCGTGCATCAGGCGAGGGGCCACGTTGTTGGTCACCGAGATCACGCCATGGGCGCCGAGCAACAGCAGGGCGCAGCCGGAAGCGTCGTCGCCGCTGTAGACGGCGAAGCCCTCGGGGGCGCGCAGGATCAGGTCGGTGCCGCGCTCGATGTTGCCGGTGGCGTCCTTGATGCCGATGATGTTGTCGATGGCGGACAGGCGGATCGCGGTGTCGTTGCTCATGTCGGCCACGGTACGGCCGGGCACGTTGTAGAGGATCACCGGAATGTCCACCGCCTCGGCGATGGCGCGGAAGTGCTGGTACAGCCCTTCCTGGGTCGGCTTGTTGTAATAGGGCACCACCGACAGCACCGCGTCGGCGCCCACGTCCTTGGCGAAGCGGGTCAGCTCGATGGCCTCGGCGGTGGAGTTGGCGCCGGTGCCGGCGATCACCGGCAGGCGGCCCGCGGCGTGCTCGACGGTGGTCTTGATCAGTTCGCAGTGCTCTTCCACGCCCACGGTGGGGGATTCGCCAGTGGTGCCGACGATGACGATGCCGTCGGTGCCTTCGGCAGCGTGGAAATCGATCAGGCGGCGCAGGGCGGCGAGATCGAGGCGGCCATCGTCCTGCATGGGAGTGACGATGGCAACGAGGGATCCGGTAATCATGGCGGAGTTTGCAGGAGAAAATCTAAAGCGTTCGATTCTACCCGAACGCCGGTTGCCGGGAAGTCCTCGAACGAGAACCCCGATTTGGGCGGCAGGACGGCGTGGCGCCCTACCGCCCCGGGCGGTCAGAGATCGGCCAGTACGCGCAGGTGGACGCCCACGCTGCGTGCCAGGGACGACAGCACGTAGCCGCCTTCGAGCATGGAGACGATGCGCCCCTTGCAGGCCTGGTCGGCAAAGCGCTTGATCTCCCGGGTGACGTAGGCATAGTCGGATTCCACCAGCTTCATGCTGCCCATGTCGTCCTCGTAGTGGGCGTCGAAACCGGCCGAGATGAAGATCATCTCGGGCTGGAACTCGCGCAGGCGCGGCATCCAGATGTCCGACACGACCATGCGGAATTCTTCCCCGGACGTCCCCGCCGGCAGGGGGACGTTGCACATGTTCTCGGCGGTGCAATCGGCGCCGCTGTAGGGGAAGAACGGGTGCTGGAACATGCTCACCATCAGCACCCGGGGATCGTCCTTGAAGATGTCCTCGGTGCCGTTGCCGTGGTGCACGTCGAAATCGACGACGGCCACCCGCGACAAGCCATGCACTTCCAGGGCATGGCGGGCGGCGATGGCCACGTTGTTGAGGAAGCAGAAGCCCAGGGCCGTCTCCCGCTCGGCATGGTGGCCGGGGGGTCGGATGGCACAGAAAGCGTTGGGCGCCTCGCCCTTCATCACCATGTCCACCGCCATGACGCCGGCCCCGGCGGAGCGCAGGGCCGCCTGCCAGGTGTGGGGGTTCATGGCCGTATCCGGGTCCAGGTGCACGATGCCGCTTTCCGGGGAGCTGCGCTTGAGCTTTTCCAGGTAGCCCACCGGATGGACGCGGCGCAGTTGCTCCAGGGTGGCCAGGGGCGCGTCGTAGTGGGTGAAATAGGCGTCGATGCCCTGGGCGATCAGGTGGTCGGAAATGGCGGTCAGTCGGCTCGGGGATTCCGGATGGAACGACCCCATGTCGTGAAGAAAGCAATCCTTGTGACTGATGAAGGCGGTGGTGGTCACAACTTCTACCCTGCGTTGAAGTGGTCTGGAGCGAATCTATCGGCGCAAACGAGCCCGCACTGGCGGACTCGTGGCCGTCGACTCGACGATTCCTGCGCCGTGGCTCCGGTTGGGGGACGGGCCGGCTGCTGTTATGACTACCCGGCGCTCAAGGGCCGTTATCGTTGTGTCCCGGACCATCGCCGTGGCCGGGGTAGTGCCGTTCTCTTCTGGCATTATCATCCCATTTTACCGGGCGCCACAACTCGCCGACCGTGCTGAAATGCCGCACTGGCCGGCCTTTTCGAGCCTTTTCCGCCCTTTTACCGCTCTGCCCGCCCCCACCGCCATGCTCCATTCCCCTTCGGCCATCATGGATTCCGCCCTGCCCGCTGCCCGCCACCACGCCATCGTCCGCATCCTCGCCGCCGCCGACGAGGTCATCCTGGGCAAGCCGGACGCCCTGCGCCTGGCGTTGGCCTGCCTGCTCGCCCGGGGACACCTGCTCATCGAGGACCTACCCGGCGTCGGCAAGACCACCCTGGCCCACGCCCTGGCCCGGCTGCTCGGCCTGCACTTCTCCCGCCTCCAGTTCACCAGCGACCTCCTGCCGGCGGACATCCTGGGGGTGAGCCTCTACGAACGGGATGCCGAAGGCGCCCGCTTCCGCTTCGTGCCCGGCCCCGTGTTCGCCCAGGTGGTGCTGGCCGACGAGATCAACCGGGCCAGCCCCAAGACCCAGAGCGCCCTGCTCGAAGCCATGGAAGAAGGCCAGGTCACGGTGGACGGCGAAACCCGGCGGCTGCCCGAGCCCTTCTTCGTCATCGCCACCCAGAACCCCTCCCACCAGGTCGGTACCTTTCCCCTGCCCGAATCCCAACTGGACCGCTTCCTGATGCGCCTGTCCCTGGGCTACCCGGACCCGGCGGCGGAAAAGGCGCTGCTCGCCGGCGGCAGCCGGCGCGACCGGGTCGATGCACTGGAATCCTTGCTCGCCCCGGGCGAACTGGCCGCCTTGCAACAGGCCGCCGGCCAGGTCCATGCCGCCGCCCCGGTGGTGGACTACGTCTATGCCCTGACTGCCACCACCCGCCAAGACCAGCGCTTCCGCCACGGCCTGTCCCCCCGGGCCGCCCTGGGCCTGCTCGCCGCCGCCCGTGCCCACGCCTTCATCGACGGACGCGACCATGTGTTGCCCGAAGACGTCCAGGCCGTGTTTCCTGCCGTGGCCGGCCACCGCCTCCACCACCGGGGTAGCGAGAGCGGCTTGTCGGCCACCGATGCCCGCAGCCTGATCGAGGCGGTGCCCCTGCCGTGACCCGGCCCCTGCCGGCACGAAGCGGCTTCCTGCGCCGCTGGCGGGACCGCGCCCTGGAGCGCTGGCTGTACGGCCGCGCCCCCGACACGGTGCCGCTGACCCTTGGCCAGCGGCGTATCTACATCCTGCCCAGCGGCGCCGGACTGGGGTTCGCCGCCACCCTGGCCACCATGCTGCTGGCGGCGGTCAACTACGACCTGGGCCTGGGCTACGCCGTGGTCTTCCTGCTGGCCGGTGTCGGCACCCTGGGCATGGGCCTCACCTACCGCAACCTAGCGGGGCTGACCCTGACCGCCGGCCCCACCGGCAACGGCATGGCCGGCACCACCCTCGGCGTCGTGCTGCGTGCCAGCCAGCGCCGCAGCGAACCCCGCCCCGGCCTGGGCTTCGGCTTCGCCCCGACAGATGGTGACGGCCCCACCGCCTGGCTCGACCTGGCCGCCGGCAGCGATGCGGAAGTAGTCCTGCCCCTGGCCGCCCCGAAGCGCGGCCCCCTGCCCATCCCGCCGATCCGGGTGGAAAGCCGCTACCCCCTGGGGCTGTTCACCGCTTGGTCGATCTGGCGCCCCACCGTGTCCGCCCTGGTCTATCCGGCCCCGGCGGACCCGGCTCCGCCCTTGCCGCCCCAAGCGGCCGGCAGCGGCGCTCGGCCTACCCGGCGCACCCAGGCCGGCAACGAGGATTTCGCCGGGCTGCGCCCGCGCACCCCCGCCGATCCGTTGCGCCACGTGGCCTGGAAGTTGGTGGCCCGCCAGGGTGACGGCGAGCGGCGCCGGAGCGAACTGCCCCTCAAACAGTTCGAAAGTGACGCTGCCGGAGAGCTGTGGCTGCGCTGGGAGGACGTGCCGCCGCCCGCCACCGGCCTGGCGCCGGAACAGGCCCTGGAAGAACGCCTGGCCGTGCTCTGCGCCTGGGTGCTCGCCGCCGACGCCCTAGACGCCCCCTACGGGCTGCGCCTGCCCGGCACGGCCCTGCCTCCGTCCCGGGGCGAAGCCCACCGGGAAGCCTGCCTGGCCCGGCTCGCCCTGTTCGGCTTTGCCGACGACGGCGTGCCGGCGACGATGCCCGCTCCGGAAATGGCCCCATGAGCGCCCCATCCGCGGCCGGCCGCCAGCGTACCGAACTGGCCTGGCTACTCGGGGTCGCGGCCCTGGTGTGCGCGCCCCTGCTTCCAGCACTGCCGCCCTGGGCCGGCATCGCGGTGGCGGTCCTGCTGGGCGGGCGCGCCCTGCTGCTGCGCCGCGACGCCGCCCCGCTGCCGCGCTGGCTGGTGCTGGCCGGCGCCCTGGCGGTGCTGGCGGCCGTCGGGCTGGAATTCCGCACCCTGTTCGGCCGCGGGCCCGGTGTCGCCCTGCTGGCCTTTCTGCTGGCCCTCAAGTTCTATGAATTCCGCCCGCCACCGAAACCCCGCCCCTACCCAGGCCGGGACGCCTGGGTGGTCATTCTGCTGGCCTGCTTTCTTTTGCTGGCCCAGTTCTTCGAATCCCAGTCCCTCGTCACCGGCGCCTGGGCCTTCGCCTGCTGCACCGCCATCGTCGTCACCCTGATCCGCCTGCACAGCGGCAGCCAGGCCCCGGCGCCCCGTGCCCTGGTCGGCCGGGGGCTGGCCCTCGCCCTGCTCGCCCTGCCGTTCATGGCCGCCCTCTACCTGCTCTTCCCGCGCATCGACGGCCCCTTGTGGGGGCTGCCCCGGGACGCCTTCAGTGGCCGTAGCGGGCTGTCCGACACCATGGCGCCGGGGTCCATCGCCAAGCTGATCCAATCCGGCGAGATCGCCTTCCGGGTACGCTTCGACGGCCCGACCCCGGCCAAATCCCTACTCTACTTCCGCGGCCCGGTCCTGGAGGCCTTCGACGGGCGCACCTGGAGCGCCCTGCCTCCGCCGCGCCGCACCACGGCGGCCATCGCCGCCGTCCCCGGCCAACCCGACTACGCCTACACCCTGACCCTGGAACCCCACGGCAACCGCTGGCTGCTGGCCCTGGACCACCCCACCGCCTGGCAGGGCGACGCCCGGCTGGCGGCCACCGGCGAGCTGCAAAGCGGTGCGCCGGTGGTCAAGCGCCTGCGCTACGAGGCCCGCGCCCAACCCGCCGCACGGCTGGCGGCGGATGAAATGCCGGCCATGCTGGAACGGGCCCTGCGCCTACCACTGGCCATCGGGGAGCACGGCAATCCCAGGGCCCGGGCCCTGGGCGCCGCCCTGAGCCAGGAAACTGCCCGGCTGCCAACTACCGAACGCCCCTACCGGATCGCCGCCCTGCTACTCGAGCGCTTTCGCAATGACGGCTTCACCTATTCCCTGACCCCACCCCTGCTCGGCGCCAACCCGGTGGACGAGTTCCTGTTCGGCACCAGGCGCGGCTTCTGCGAACACTTCGCCTCGGCCTTTGTGGTGGTGATGCGCGCTGCCGGCGTGCCGGCCCGGGTGGTGACGGGTTACCAGGGCGGGGAGCGAAATCCTCTGGATGATTTCTGGGTAGTGCGCCAGTCGGACGCCCACGCCTGGGCCGAGGTCTGGGTCCCGGGCGACGGCTGGGTGCGCATGGACCCCACCGCCGCCGTATCGCCGGCCCGGGTCGAGTCGGGGCTGGCCGATGCCACACCACTGGGCGAGCCCCTGCCCCCGCTGATGCGCGTCGACTGGCCCTTGCTGCGCCAGTTACGCTACCGCTGGGAGGCCGCCCAGAACGGCTGGAACCAGTGGGTGCTCGGGTACAATTCCCAACGCCAGCAGGACCTGCTCGAGCGCCTGGGCTGGCCCGACGCCGACTGGCGCCGGCTGCTGCCCCTGCTCGCCGCCGCCTGCGGCGCCCTGCTGGCCCTGGCCGGACTGGCGGCCGCCTGGCCCGGACGCCGCGCCGCGCCAGCCGACGTCCCTGAACGCCTGTGGCAGTCGCTCTGCCGCCGGCTCTCCCGCCGCGGCGTGGCCCGGGCACCCCACGAGGGCCCGGCCGACTTCGCCCGCCGCGTCGCCGTACAATTTCCCGCCTGGGGGCCGCTGGTGGACGAGGCCGCCGCCTGCTACATCCAGCTGCGCTACCGCCCGCCCGAGGGCGCCGATCAGCGCCGCCCCCTCGCCCGGCTGCGGGCCCTGGCCCGCGCCGCCCTGTTCCGGAGACCCCGTTGAAGACACATTCCCGCCGCCACGCCCTGCCCGCCCTCTGCTTTGCCCTGGGGCTGGGAGGCCTGTCGGTCTTTGCCGCCCCCCCCGTTTCCGCCCAGGAAGGGGTGGCCGCTGCCATCGCCGCAACCCGGCCCTTTCTCGGCGATCCCGACGTGGAGAGCTTTATCGACGAAATGGCAGCCAAGTACGGCATGGATGCGGCCACCCTGCACCGGGACTTTGCCCTGACCGCCCCGAACAAGACGGTGCTGAAGGCCATCGCGCCGCCGACCCGGGTGGAGCAGCGCTCCTGGGTCCGCTACCGGGAACGTTTCGTAAACGCCCGCCGCGTCGGCGCCGGGTTGACCTTCATGGCCGAACACGCCCGGGAGCTGGAGGCGGCCGAAGAGCGCTACGGCGTGCCCCGGGAAATCATCGCCGCGATCATCGGCGTGGAAACCGAATACGGGGTGAACCCGGGGCGCTTCAAGGTGTTCGAGGCCCTGGCCACCCTGGCCTTCCGCTACCCGCCCCGGGCCGCCTATTTCCGCGGCGAACTGGAGCAGTTCCTGCTGTTTACCCGGGAGAACGGCATGGACGATCTGGCCGTGAAGGGTTCCTACGCCGGTGCCATCGGCATTCCCCAGTTCATGCCGAGCAGCCTGCGCCGCTATGCGGTGGATTTCGACGGCAACGGCCAGATCGATCTGCGCGGCAGCAGCAAGGACGCGGTCGGCAGCGTCGCCGCCTTCCTGGAAGCCCACGGCTGGCGGCGCGGCGCGGCGATCGCACTGCCCGTCCAGGTCGATGCCGGCCAGGCCCAGTCCCTGGTGGACGAGGGCATCCGCCCCCAACGCAGCTTGAGCGAACTGGCCGGGCTGGGCGTGGCGGTGCCGGCGAGCCTGTTGCGCCCCGGCCAGGAAGAGGTGGATAACAAGGCGGCCCTGGTGGATCTGGTGTCGCCGGAAGCACCCACCGAATACTGGCTGGGCTTCGACAACTTCTATGTGATCACCCGCTACAACCGCTCGAGCTTCTACGCCATGTCGGTGTTCCAACTGGCGGAAGCGCTGCGCACCGGCGCGGTGGACGGTGTGCCAGTGGCGCCCCGGCCCATCGGTGCGCCGGCCGCGGCCAGGACCAAGCCGGCCGCTGCGGCTAAATCAGGCTCTCGCGGGACACGCCGCGCCGGCGGATGATCCGGCGCAACTGGCCCAGGGCCTCGACCTGAATCTGCCTGACCCGCTCCCGGGTCAGGCATAGGTCGGCGGCGATGGATTCGAGGGTGGCCACTTCCAGCCCGTTGAGGCCGTAGCGGCGTTCGATCACCTGGCGCTGCCGGTCGGAAAGCTCGGTCACCCAGTGGTTGACCAGGCCCGACAGTTCGGAGGACTGCAACAGCCCGACCGGGTCGGCACTGCTCTCGTCGGCGATGGCGTCGGCCACCGTGTGGTTGGGGTCCACGTCCAGGGGTGCATCCAGGGATGCGGTGTGCTCGTTGAGCGCCAGCAGACGCCGCACGTCGGCCACCGGCTTGTCCACCAGGGCGGCGATTTCCTCCACCCCGTATTCCTGAGCATGGTTCGCCTCGAGCTGCCGGATCGCCCGCAGCACACCGTTGATTTCCTTGACCACATGCACCGGCAGACGGATGGTGCGGGACTGGTTCATGATCGCCCGCTCGATGTTCTGGCGGATCCACCACGTTGCGTAGGTGGAAAAGCGAAAGCCCCGGTCGGGCTCGAACTTGTCCAAGGCGTGCATCAGCCCCAAGTTGCCCTCTTCGACCAGGTCCAGGAGGGGAATGCCGCGGTTGAGGTAGTGCTTGGCGATGTTCACCACCAGCCGCAGGTTGTGCTCGATCATCTTCTGCCGCGCCTGGAAATCCCCGTCCCGGGCGCAACGGGCCGTAGCCGCCTCCTCGTCCGGGGTCAGAAGCGGCTTGGCGCCGATGTCGTTGAGGTAAATCTGGGTGACGTCGTTGAGGAGTTCGACCTCGGGCGCCGCCGTCTCGCCATTCGGCTCGGGGGCAGAGTCCCCGTTCAGGTCGCTCCCCTCCCCGTCAGCCGCCCCTTCCGGTTCGGCAGTATCTTCGGAGAAATCCTCCTCGGCATCATCGGCGAACTCGGAATGGCGGCTGTTCATGGTCATCGTGGCGGCAAATGTTTCAGAGGATCCACCGGCTTACCCTGACGCCGCACCTCGAAATGGAGCTTCGTGGTATCGGTATCCGTGTTGCCGATCTCGGCAATCTTCTGCCCCTTCACGACGTTCTGCCCTTCTTTCACCAGAACGTTGCTGTTATGAGCATAAGCGGTCAGGTAGGTGGCGTTGTGCTTGATGATGACGAGCTTGCCGTAACCACGCAGTCCTACACCGGCATAAACCACCTTGCCTTCGGCCGCGGCCAGCACCGGGTCGCCCGTCTTGCCGGCGATATCGATACCCTTGCTGCTGTCCGAGAATCCCGACAGGGTTTTTCCCGATGCGGGCCAGCCCCAGGCCGGCTCGTCTCCCTCTTTGGAGTCGCGGGATTCCGGCTTGGTTTCCGCCTTCGGTTCAATTTTTTGCTCAGGCTTGGCCGCCATCGTCCCGGCCGCCGCCCCTACCACTGTTCCAGCCTGGGCCGCCGCCAGGGCCTGATCGGTATAGGGTTCCTTGCCGGCGCGAGGCTCTCGCTTGATGCCGTCGCTGGAAACCGGGGCCGCAACCGGCGCAGCGGCGCTGCCGTCCAGGGAGCGTTTCTCGATGGCCGCCCCCGGACCGATGGGCTTGGCCACGGCCACGCCGGAATCGCCTGGCGCCTTCACGCACAGCACCTGGCCAACCAGAATGCGGTTGGGGTTGTCGATCCGGTTCCAGACGATCACGTCCTTGTAATCGGCACCGTGTTCCAGGGCGATGCTGTAGAGGGTGTCGCCCTTCTTGACCATATAGTTTTCGGGGCAACCGGGCACACCGGTGGCCGCAACAGGCGTACCCGCCCCCCGCGCGGAGGGCTGGGCACGGTCCACCACCGGGGCGGGATGCTGGGTGGCACAACCGGCGGCCAACAGGCCAATACCGAGAACGGGGAAAACAAATCGGCGAAAAATCATTCTGTTCCGGGAAGTAGCGGGACGAATCGGACCGCGTCCAGTTTGGTCTCAATAAACCCCTGGGGGGTGCGCTCCACGAGATGCAGCGTCTGCTCGATGCTTCCGATCGGCAGCACCATTCTGCCACCCGGCGCCAGCTGCTGCAAAAGCGCCTGGGGCATGGCGGGGGCCGAGGCCGCCAGGATGATGGTGTCGAACGGGGCCGCCTCGGGCAGTCCCAACTGGCCGTCGGCGTGCTTGAGGCGCACGTTGAAGAGCTTGAGGGTGCGCAGGTTGGCCTTGGCTTTTTCCAGCAGCGGCGCGATCCGCTCCACGGCGTAGACCTCGCTGGTCAGGCGCCCCAGCACCGCCGCCTGGTAGCCGCAACCGGCCCCCACTTCCAGGGTTTTGCCCAGGCCGCTCCGGCCGCTGCGCAGGAGCTCGATCATGCGGGCGACGATGAACGGCTGGGAGATGGTCTGGGAAAAGCCCAGCGGCAGCGCCGTGTCCTCGTAGGCCCGGGATGCCAGGGCCTCTTCGACGAACAGGTGGCGGGGAATGTCGCCCATGACCGCCAGCACCGCCTCGTCGCGGATGCCCTGCTCGCGCAGGCGCTCGATCATGCGCACGCGGGTGCGTGCGGAGGTCATGCCAAGTCCGAGAGTGGGTCGGTTCATGTCAGCCAGTCGCGAATCAGGGGAAGTTGCCCGGTATGGGTGAGATCGAGCTGCAACGGGGTCACGGAAACATGGCCGGCGGCCACTGCGTGGAAATCGGTGCCTTCGCCGGCGTCCTGGGCCGATCCGGCGGCGCCGACCCAGTAGACGGTCTCGCCCCGGGGGGTCTTGGCCCGCACTACGGGTTCCGCCTTGTGGCGCTTGCCCAGGCGGGTGATGCGCACCTCGCCGAGCTGGTCGGGCGGCAGATCCGGCACGTTGACGTTGAGCAGAACCGGCTCTTTCAGAGGTTTTTCCGCATATTGCCGGACCAAACGCCGGGCGACCTGGGCCGCGGTTTCAAAATGCTTGTCGCTGCGGCTGACCAGGGAAACCGCTATCGCGGGAATCCCTAGTAAATAACCTTCGGTCGCCGCGGCCACGGTTCCCGAATAAACCGTGTCATCGCCCATATTGGCGCCATGGTTAATTCCTGAAACGATCATGTCCGGCAATTCATCGAGCATTCCGGTTACAGCCAGATGAACGCAATCGGTGGGCGTGCCATTGACATAATAAAACCCGTTGGCGGCACGCCGTAAAGACAGAGGACGATCCAGGGTAAGGGAGTTGCTCGCCCCGCTGCGATCACGTTCCGGGGCTACCACGGTAATGTCGGCTATATCCGCCAGGGCCTTGGCCAGAGCCTCGATACCGGGGGCGAAATAACCGTCGTCGTTACTCAGCAAAATGCGCATGAAAGTCGTGAAGCCAAGGGAAGCGAAGCGCGCATTATCGCCTGAGCGCCCTGTTCTGTGCACGGCCCGTACAACCCGTTTCACCACGGGGTAATCCAGCAGGACCGGCAAAGAAAAAGGGCGGATCCAAAGATCCGCCCTTTCAGCCTTCGGAGAGACTGGTTCTGGCCGCTCAGACGGCCAGTTCTTCGAGCTTGCGCCCTTGGCCCAGCCAGGCTTCAACCCACTGGGGCTTACGGCCGCGGCCGGTCCAGGTCAGAGCGGTGTTCTCAGGATGACGGTATTTGATCGCCACCGGCTTACTGACGCGCACCTTGGCTTCCTTGGCGCCGCCGATCAGCTGATCGATGGAAAAGCCGCGGGCTTCGGCCAGGGCCTTCACCTCGTCCAGCACCTTCTTCTTTTCCTGCTCTTCGCGCTTACCGATCTCGGCGGGGATTTGCTTTTGCAGTTGCTTGAGTTCGGCCAGGGACAGGGTGGAAATATCCATGTGTTTCTCCTGATTATGATTTTGGGTGGAAGGTTTCAACCGCGATAATACTTGAGCCAGAAAATGGCTTGCAACAATTATAAGCAGGAATTTTTCGGATCAGGCATGTGAATAACCCGTAGCCGATGAACGGCAAGTAATAAATCCCGCATCGAGATGGTGCATATCTAGGCCGCTGGAGCGCCGCTATTCAACATTAGTGAATTTCGTGGGGGATTCTCCGGAATCAGACCCCTGACGCCGGCCTGATTAAAGAGCGGCAACGCCCAGATAAAAGCCAGAAAAAAGAAGGGCTGATTTCTGCCGGAACCACCAGGTTAGCTGGAACTGAAAATGAAAAAGCCCGGTGATTGCTCACCGGGCTTTTCCGTTTTCTTTGGTCGGGGCGGCGGGATTCGAACTCGCGACCCCTTGCACCCCATGCAAGTGCGCTACCAGGCTGCGCTACGCCCCGACACAGAGCGCATTATATCAAAAATCCGGCGTTGTGCATCTTTTTCTTCGTTATCGCCGATTTCTTAAACTTGCAGCAGTTCGAGAACCACGGCCAACTCCTGCCGCAAGGCGGCCAGAGACAGGCCGGACGCGGGCTCGTCGCCCTCTTCCAGACGGTGGCGTGCACCGCTGATGGTGAAACCTTGGTTGTAGAGCAGCTCGCGGATGCGACGCACCAGCAGTACTTCGTGGTGCTGATAGTAGCGCCGGTTGCCACGCCGCTTGACCGGCTTGAGCTGGGTGAATTCCTGCTCCCAGTAGCGCAGCACGTGAGGCTTCACCCCACACAGCTCGCTGACTTCGCCGATGGTGAAATAGCGCTTGGCCGGGATCGGCGGCAGGTCGTCCTGGCTCACGGACTTAGGATTCGTTTCCATCGTAGGACTGCTCCACTTCGCCCTTCAGTTTCTGGCTGGCATGGAAGGTCACCACGCGCCGTGCCGAAATGGGGATTTCTTCGCCGGTCTTGGGGTTGCGCCCGGGACGCTGGGGTTTGTCGCGCAGCTGGAAGTTGCCGAAGCCGGACAACTTGACCCCTTCGCCGCGTTCCAGGGCGTCGCGGATTTCCTCGAAGAAAGCCTCGACCATGTCCTTGGCTTCGCGTTTGTTGAGGCCGACCTTTTCGAACAGAAGGTCGGCGAGTTCTGCTTTTGTGAGCGTCGACATGAACTTCCCTGATTAGGCGCGGAGTTTTGCCCCGACCTCGCGTTCCAGCGCAGCAAGCAGCTGGGCGAATGCGGCATCCACCTCCGCATCCTGCAAAGTTTTTTGAGTATCTTGCATAACTATACGGAATGCAAGGCTTTTTTCCCCTTCGCCGACCCCTTTGCCGGTGTACACGTCGAACAGCTGGACGTCCTGGACGATGGCCGGACGGCCCTGGTTCAAGGCCGCCATCACCTGGGCAAATGGCGTATCGATGGGCAGCACCACCGCCAGGTCGCGCACCACCGCCTGGTACTTGGAAACCTCGGCGAACTGGGGCAGACGGGCTGCGGTGAGCGGATCGAGATCCAGTTCGAATACCACGGGCGCCAGCGGTAAATCGTACTTTTGCGCCCATTCCGGGTGAAGTTCGCCCAGAACGCCGATTTCCTGATCGTTGATCAGGACGCGGGCAGAGCGGCCGGGGTGCAGGGCGGGATGGACGGCCTTTTCGAAACGGACGGACAACGGCTGGAGCAGGAATTCCAGGTCGGCCTTGACGTCGTAGAAATCCACCTGGCGCGCCGGGGCTCCCCACTGCTCGGCCAAGGCGCCACCGTAGGCCAGGCCGGCCAGTTTCCATGGCTGGCGGAAGCCGGTCGGTTCGCCGGCATCGCGCCAGAAGCAGCGGCCGGTTTCGAACAGGCGCACCCTGCTCTGCTTGCGCTTGAGGTTGGTGGCGAGATTCTCCACCAGCCCGGCGATCAGGGTGGTGCGCATCACCGCCAGCTGGCTGGCGATGGGGTTGGCGAGGCGGATCGGCGTGGTGTTGGCGGCGAAATCGACCTCCCAACCTTCTTCGACGAAGGCGAAGTTCACCACTTCCTGGTAGCCGCGGCTGGCCAGGAGATGCCTGACCGTCGCCACCGGGCGGCGGTCTTCGGTGACGGAAAGCATGGCCAGACTGCCCTGAGGCGCCGGCGAGGGAATGTTGTCGTAGCCGTGCAGGCGCGCCACTTCCTCGATCAGATCTTCCTCGATCTCGATGTCAAAACGGTAGGACGGGGGCGTGACGACGAAATCACCGCCCTCCTCGACGACCTCAAGACCCATATTCGCCAAGTGACGGGCGACGTCCGCCGGGGCCAGATCGATGCCCAGCACCTTGGCCACCCGGGTCGGGCGCAAGCGCACCGGGGCGCGCCGGGGCAGTTCGGCGCACGCCTCTTCCACTGGCCCGGCCTGGCCGCCGCACAGTTCGAGCACCAGTTGGGTCGCCCGCTCGATGGCCCGGGGCGCCAAGTTGAAATCCACGCCCCGCTCGAAGCGGTGGGAGGCATCCGACGAGAAGCCGTAGCGGCGCGCCCGGCCGGCGATGGCCGCTGGCGCGAAGAAGGCCGATTCCAGGAACAGGTCGGTGGTTTCCAGGGTGATGCCGGACTCTTCGCCGCCCATGATGCCGGCCACGGCCAGGGCCTTGGCGTCGTCGGCGATGACCAACACGTCGTCGGCCAGGGTCAGGGTCTGACCGTTGAGGATTTCCAGCTGCTCACCGGCCTTGGCCATGCGTGCACGGACCGTGCCGGCAAGCTTGGCATCGTCGAAAGCATGCAGGGGCTGACCCAGTTCGAGCATGACGTAGTTGGTGATGTCCACCAGGGCCGAGATGGAGCGGATGCCGCTGCGTTCCAGGCGGCGCACCATCCAGGGCGGCGTCGGCGCCTTGGCGTTCACGCCGCGGATGATCCGCCCGCAGTAGCGCGGACAAGCCGACGGGGCGTCTAGCGCTACCGCACGACGGTCGGCGATGGTCGCCGGAACCGAAGCCACTTCCGGCAGGCGCGCCGGAGTGGTGGTCAGGGCCGCCACTTCACGGGCGATGCCGCTCAGGGACAGGCAGTCGGCCCGGTTTGGGGTGAGCTTGAGGGTAAAGCACTGGTCGTCCAGATCCAGATACTGGCGGATAGCCGTCCCCACCGGAGCGTCGTCGGGCAGCACCAGCAAGCCGGAGGACTCTTCGGCGATGCCCAGTTCCTTGGCCGAACAGAGCATGCCGGAGGATTCGATGCCGCGCACCTTGGCTACCTTGATGGTGAAGTCGCCGGGCAGCACGGCGCCGGGCAGGGCGCAGGGCACCTTGAGGCCAGCGGCCACGTTGGGCGCGCCGCAGACGATCTGCTGGACGGTGCCGCCGATGTCCACCTGGCAGACGTTGAGACGGTCGGCATCCGGGTGCTTGACCACTTCCTTGACCTGGGCCACCACCACCTGGGTGAACGGCGGCGCCACCGGATCGAGTTCTTCGACCTCGAGACCGGCCATGGTCAGCAGATGGGACAGGGCGGCGGTGTCGAGCGCCGGGTTGACGAGGCTGCGCAGCCAGGATTCGGAGAATTTCATACGACCTCGGGATATTCGGGAGTGGCGCGATGGGCGATCGAGCGTGAAACGGTCAGCGAGTCGGGGTCAAAACCGGAATCAGACGAACTGCTTGAGGAAGCGCAGGTCGCCGTCGAAGAACAGGCGCAGATCGTTGACGCCGTAACGCAGCATGGTCAGGCGGTCCGGGCCCATGCCGAAGGCGAAGCCGGTATAGGCCTCGGGGTCGATGCCGGCGTGGCGCAGCACGTTGGGGTGGACCATGCCGCAGCCGGCGATCTCCAGCCAACGGCCCTTCAGGGCGCCGCTCATGAAGGCCACGTCGATCTCGGCGGAAGGCTCGGTGAACGGGAAGAAGGAGGGACGGAAGCGCACCTGCAGGTCGTCACTCTCGAAGAAGCGGCGCAGGAAGTCGGCGATCACGCCCTTCAGGTCGGCGAAGGAAACGTTCTGCCCCACCCACAGACCTTCGACCTGGTGGAACATGGGGGAGTGGGTAGCGTCGGAATCGACCCGGTAAACCCGACCCGGGGCAATGATGCGAATCTCCGGCATCACCGGCAGGTGGGCGTACTTGGCCACGTGGGCCTGCATGTAGCGGGCCTGGATCGGGCTGGTGTGGGTGCGCAGCAGCACGTTTTCTTCCACCTTGCCGGCGTCGTCGAGCAGGTAGAAGGTGTCGTGCATCGACCGGGCCGGGTGGTCTTCCGGCGTGTTGAGCGCGGTGAAGTTGAAGAAATCGGTCTCAATTTCCGGGCCGTCGGCCACGGCGAAACCGATCGAGCGGAACAGGGCCTCGATGCGGTCCAGGGTGCGGGAGACCGGATGCAGGCCACCTCGGGTCTCGCCCCGGCCGGGCAGGGTCACATCCAGGGCCTCTTCGGCCAGGCGAGCTTCCAGAACGGCGCGCTTGAGGGCGTCGCGGCGGGCGGTCAGGGCCTCTTCCACGGAGGTCTTGGCGCGGTTGATGGCGGCGCCGGCTTCCTTGCGGGCGTCGGGGTCGAGCTTGCCCAAGCCCTTCATCAGTTCGGTGATCTGGCCGCTCTTACCCAGGAAGCGGGCCTTGGCCTGTTCCAGGGCATCCCCGGTTTCGGCGCCGGCGAAGGCGAGGCGCGCTTCTTCAATGATTCTTTCGAGTTCCATGGCGGGTTCCAGCTAGACAGAACGGTGAGGCTGTTGAGACTTGTCGGGGCTCAGGGCCGGCGGGGCGGCAGGACGGACGACAGCAGAAAAAAAAGGAGGCTTACGCCTCCTTTTCGGGTTCCCTTGCGGGTCAGGCAGCGAGGCTCGCCTTGGCCTGGTTGGCCAGTTGGGCAAACGCCGCCTTGTCGAAGACTGCCAGATCAGCGAGAACCTTGCGGTCCACTTCGATCTGCGCCTTCTTCAGGCCGTTCATGAAGGTGCTGTACTTCAGGCCGACTTCACGGGCAGCCGCGTTGATACGGGCGATCCACAGAGCACGGAACTGACGCTTGCGCTGACGACGGTCGCGGTAGGCGTACTGACCGGCCTTCATCACCGCTTGCTTGGCAACGCGGTATACGTTCTTGCGGCGACCGCGATAACCCTTGGCTTGGGCCAGGACCTTCTTGTGACGGGCGCGGGCCGTCACACCACGTTTGACTCGGGGCATCTTTCGTTCTCCTTAGCTTAGGCGTAGGGCATCATCGACCGCACCTGGGCCGTATCGGAATCGTGCACCTGGCACATCCCGCGCAGCTGGCGCTTGGACTTGGTGGTCTTCTTGGTCAGGATGTGGCGCTTGAACGCCTGGGAACGCTTGATGCTCCCGCTCGAGCGGACCTTGAAGCGCTTCTTGGCGCCGCTCTTCGTCTTCATCTTGGGCATGTTAATGCTCCATTATTTGATGCCTGCCAGGCGGCCCCCGACGGGAGCGCTTTCTAGCCTATCAGGCACTTGTAGGCCCCAATGCTCCGGGGCCGATCCTGCATGGTCGAGAAGGGCTTATTTCTTCTTGACCGGCGCCAGCATCATCACCATCTGGCGCCCTTCCATCTTGGGCATCTGCTCGACCTGGGCATACTCGTCCACGTCGGCCTTGAACCGCTCCAGCTGGCGCATACCGATTTCCTGGTGGGCCATTTCGCGCCCCCGGAAACGCAGCGTCACCTTGACCTTGTCCCCTTCTTGCAGGAACCGGACCATGTTGCGCAGCTTGATCTGGTAGTCGTTCTCGTCGGTGCCGGGACGGATTTTGATTTCCTTCACCTGCACCTGCTTCTGCTTCAGCTTGGCCTCGTGCGCCTTCTTCGCCTCCTGGTACTTGAACTTGCCGTAATCCATGATCCGGCACACGGGTGGCTTCGCCAGGGGGGCGATTTCCACCAGTTCAAGACCAGCCTCATCGGCCATCTGCATTGCGTTGCGGGTAGTGACAACCCCCAGTTGCTCCCCATCTTCGCCGATCAACCGGATTTCCGGGACATTGATCTCATGGCCGATGCGGTGACTCTTGTTGAGTGCTATGGCTCTCGCTCCGAAAGTCTTCCCCCGCTTTCTGCGGGGGCAAAAACTAAGCCGTGCCCTTTCGCGACGCGATCTCCTCCCGGAGTCGCTCCACCAGAACGTTCAAGGGCAACTGCCCGAGGTCCTGGCCGCCGCGAATTCGCACGGCCACCATGCGTTCCGCCTTTTCCTTGTCGCCCACGATGAGCTGATAGGGTTGGCGGTGATTCACGCTATGCTCGCGAATTTTATAGGTAATTTTCTCATTCCGCAAATCCGCCTCTGCCCGGACGCCCGCCTGGCGCAGGGTTTTGACCACTTCCTCGGCGTAATCGGCCTGTTTTTCGGAAATGTTCAACACCACCGACTGGATCGGCGCCAACCACAGGGGCAGCGCACCTGAGTAGTTTTCCACCAGGATGCCGATGAAGCGCTCCAGGGACCCCAGGATGGCGCGGTGCAGCATGACGGGCACTTTGCGAGTATTGTCCGCCGCCACGTATTCCGCACCCAGGCGGCCCGGCATGGAGAAATCCACCTGCATAGTGCCGCACTGCCAGGAACGGCCGATGGCGTCCTTGATGTGGAACTCGATCTTGGGGCCGTAGAAGGCGCCCTCGCCAGGCAGTTCTTCCCACTCCAGCCCGGAGGCCTTCAGGCCGGCGCGCAGGGCCTCTTCGGCCTTGTCCCAGATTGCGTCGGAACCCACCCGGCCGTCCGGGCGCAGGGCCAGCTTGACCGCCACGTGATGGAAGCCGAAGTCGGCGTACACCTTCTTCACCAGAGCGTTGAAGGCGGTCACCTCAGACTCGATCTGGTCCTCGGTGCAGAAGATATGGCCATCGTCCTGGACGAAGCCGCGCACCCGCATCAGGCCATGCAGGGCGCCGGAGGCCTCGTTGCGGTGGCAGGAGCCGAACTCGCCGTAACGCAGGGGCAGGTCCCGGTAGGAGCGCAAGTCGGAGTTGAACACCTGGATGTGCCCCGGGCAGTTCATCGGCTTGATGGCGTAGTCGCGCTTCTCCGACTCGGTGGTGAAC
This sequence comes from Oryzomicrobium sp., assembly GCF_036820405.1. Classification (NCBI taxonomy): domain Bacteria; kingdom Pseudomonadati; phylum Pseudomonadota; class Betaproteobacteria; order Rhodocyclales; family Rhodocyclaceae; genus Oryzomicrobium; species Oryzomicrobium sp. Next base: position 29,302 of record NZ_DAISLS010000006.1, on the reverse strand, counting down.
ATGTTGTTCTTGTAGTGCTCCCAGTGACCGGACTTTTCCCACAGGGTGCGGTCGAGAATTTGCGGGCAGCGGATTTCCTGGTAGCCGTTGTCCCGGTACACGTTGCGCATGTACTGCTCGATTTCCTGCCAGATGGCCCAGCCCTTGGGGTGCCAGAACACCATGCCCGGCGCCTCTTCCTGCATGTGAAACAGGTCGAGTTGCCTGCCCAGGCGGCGGTGGTCGCGCTTTTCCGCCTCTTCGAGCATGTGCAGGTAGGCGTCCTGCTCATCCTTCTTGGCCCAGGCGGTGCCGTAGATGCGCTGCAGCATCTCGTTCTTGGCATCGCCGCGCCAGTAGGCGCCGGCCACCTTCATCAGCTTGAAGACTTTGAGCTTGCCGGTGGAGGGCACGTGGGGGCCGCGGCACAGGTCGACGAAATCGCCTTCCCGGTACAGGGACACTTCCTGGTCGGCAGGGATGGCCTCGATCAGTTCGGCCTTGTACTTTTCGCCCTGGCCGAGGAAGAACTTGACCGCCTCGTCCCGGGACCAGACTTCGCGGGACACGGGAATGTCGCGCTTGGCCAGTTCGGCCATCTTCTTCTCGATGGCTTCCAGATCTTCCGGGGTAAAGGGACGGGTATAGGCGAAGTCGTAGTAAAAGCCGTTGTCGATGACCGGACCGATGGTCACCTGGGCCTCGGGGAACAGCTCCTTGACCGCGTAGGCGAGCAGGTGGGCGGTGGAGTGGCGGATGACCTCCAGGCCGTCCGCATCCTTGTCGGTGACGATGGCCAGGCTGGCATCGCGGTCGATGACGAAGGAGGTATCCACCAGCTTGCCGTCGACCTTGCCGGCCAGTGCCGCACGGGCCAGCCCGGCACCAATGGAGGCGGCCACCTCGGCCACGCTCACGGGTTTATCGAAGCTCCGCACGGAGCCGTCGGGCAACTGCACGTTCACCACGGCGCTGGACATCTTTTCCGACCTCACTCAAAAAATCGGCAAAAAAAAAGTGCGGTCTAAGCCGCACTTTTTTATTTTCACAAACCTGCTACCAGGTTTCAGGCGAACTTGACCATTAACGAAACGTTTTGGCCTGGGTAGTTCGGAAGAACATTTTTTTCGCCTGAAGAATTCTGGTAGGCGCGATTGGATTCGAACCAACGACCCCCACCATGTCAAGGTGGTGCTCTAACCAACTGAGCTACGCGCCTAAAGAGGTGCGCATTATATCTAACTTTTAGGCTTGCGCAAGCCGGATTTCGATTTTTCTCGTTTTTTTCACTTTTCCGCCGGCCAGGCCGCGAGGAATTCACGCCAGTGGGGCTTGTCCAGAGCCTCCAGCTGGGTACGCACGAAAGCCACCTCCTCGTCCCTGGTCTGGCGCGAAATCTCGCCGCGCAGCAGGCGGAACTGGGTGAACACCAGGTAGGTGTTCACCACGTCGGTTTCGCAGTAGTCGCGGATTTCGCCAATCTTGCCGTCCTTCCAGGCGTCCCACACCTTGCCGCCGTCCATGCCCAGCTTGCCGGGAAAGCCCATCAGTTTGGCCAATTCGTCCAGTGGCGCGTTGGCCCGGGGCTGGTAGAGGGCTAGCAGGTCCATCAGGTCCAGATGCCGGGTGTGGTAGCGGCTGATGTAGTTGTTCCACTTGAAGTCCCGGGAATCGGCGTAGTCGCCGTCGCCCAGGTCCCAGTAGCGCGGCGCCGACACGCCATGCACCATGCCTCGGTAGTGCAGCACCGGCAGATCGAAGCCGCCGCCGTTCCAGGAGACGATCTGGGGAGTGAACTTCTCGATGCCGTCGTAGAAGCGCTGAATGATCTCGCCCTCGCCCTGCTCCGGCTCGGACAGGGACCACACGCGGAACTCGTTGCCCAGGCGCAGCACGCAGGAGATCGTTGCCACCCGCTGCAGGTGCAGAGGCAGGAAATCGTTGCCGTGGCTGGCCCGCCGCTTGGCGAAGGCAAGCTCGGCCACCTCATCGTCGGACAGGTCGTTCGACAGGTCGTGGAGCCGGCGGTAGCCGGCCACGTCGGGAATGGTCTCGATGTCGAAAACCAGCACCGGCGGAACGGAAGACTTCACGAACCCTTACCTCAGGCCGGAAAAACGCCGGTGGACAGGTAGCGGTCGCCCCGGTCGCAGACGACGGTAACGATGGTGGCGTTGTCCACCTCCCTGGCGATGCGCAGGGCCACGGCCATGGCGCCGCCGGAGGAGATGCCGGCGAAGATGCCCTCTTCCCGCGCCAGGCGCCGGGTCATGTCCTCGGCCTCGGCCTGGGAGACGGGCTCGACCCGGTCCACCCGGGCCCGGTCGTAGATGCTGGGCAGGTAAGCTTCCGGCCACTTGCGGATGCCGGGGATCTGGGAACCCTCGGACGGCTCGCAGCCAACGATCTGGATCGTCGGGTTCTGGGCCTTGAGGAAGCGCGAAGTACCCATGATCGTGCCGGTGGTGCCCATGCTGGATACGAAATGGGTCACCTGGCCGTTGGTGTCGCGCCAGATTTCGGGGCCAGTCCCCTGAAAGTGGGCCTCTGGATTGTCCGGGTTGCTGAACTGGTCGAGCATCACGCCCTTGCCTTCGGCCACCATCTTCTCGGCCACGTCCCGGGCCAACTCCATGCCGCCATCCTTGGGGGTGAGCACCAACTCGGCCCCGTAGGCGCGCATGGTCTGGCGCCGCTCCAGACTCTGGTTCTCCGGCATGATCAGGATCATGCGATAACCGCGGATGGCGGCGGCCATGGCCAGGGCGATGCCGGTGTTGCCGGAGGTGGCCTCGATCAGGGTGTCGCCCGGCTTGATGGCGCCCCGGGTCTCAGCCCGGGCAATCATCGACAGGGCCGGCCGGTCCTTCACCGAGCCGGCCGGATTGTTGCCTTCCAGTTTGGCCAGGATGACGTTGCCGCGGGCCTCGATCTCGGCACCCGGCAGGCGCTGCAGGCGCACCAGGGGGGTGTTGCCGACAAAATCCTCTAGGGTCTTATACACGACTGCTCAACCATTTCACGTAGTTGGCCACGCCTTCCTCGACGGTGGCGAAGGGAGCATCGTACCCCGCCTCGCGCAGGCGGGTCAGATCGGCCTGGGTAAAGGCCTGGTATTTGCCCTTCAGTTGCTCCGGGAAGGGTACGTATTCGATCTTGCCGGCGGCGCGGAGTTCGTCCAGGGCCATGGCCGGCTTGCCCTCCTGGGCCCGGGCGCCATTGATCGAGGCCACCGCCACATCGTTGAACGACTGAGCGCGACCAGAACCAAGGTTGAAGATGCCGGACACGTTCGGATGGTCGAGGAACCACAGGTTCACCTTGGCCACGTCGCCGACGTAGACGAAGTCGCGCTGCTGCTCGCCCGGACCATAGCCGTGGGAACCCTCGAACAGCTTGACCTTCTGATCGGCCCGGTACTGGTGGAAGTGATGGAAGGCCACCGAGGCCATGCGCCCCTTGTGGTCCTCCCGGGGGCCGTACACGTTGAAGTAGCGGAAGCCGACGATCTGGGCGCCGGCATCGGGCAGGCGGCGGCGCACCACCTGGTCGAACAGGAACTTGGAGTAGCCGTAGACGTTGAGCGGCGCCTCGTACTGGCGCTCCTCGCGGAACACACTGCTGCCGCCGTAGGTGGCGGCGCTGGAAGCGTAGAGGAACTGGACGTCCTGATCCTGGCACCAGTCGAGCAGGATGGTGGGGTAACGGTAGTTGTTCTCCATCATGTAGCGCCCGTCGGTCTCCATGGTGTCGGAGCAGGCCCCCTCGTGGAAGACGGCCTCCACGTCGCCGTCGAAGTCGCCGGCCTGGAGGCGTTCGATGAACTCGTGCTTGTCCAGGTAATCGGCGATCTCGCAATCCACCAGATTCTTGAACTTGTCGGCCTTGGTCAGGTTGTCCACGGCCAGGATGTTGGTGACACCCCGCTCGTTGAGCGCCTTGACGATGTTGGCGCCGACAAAGCCAGCGGCACCGGTGACGATGGTGTACATGAACGCTCCTTACGCCGCCCCGCGCAGGGCGGCATCCAATTCTTCGCGGGTGACGGTGGCCGTACCCAGCTTGCCGACGACGATGCCGCCGGCCAGGTTGGCGGCGCGCACCGCCTCCGCCCAGCCGGCGCCGCTGGCCAGCATGGCGGCCAGGGTGGCGATCACCGTGTCACCGGCACCGGAAACATCGAAGACTTCCCGGGCCACCGCCGGCTGGCGCACCACACCGTCGGCACCGAACAGGGACATGCCTTCCTCGCTACGGGTCACCAGCAGGGCCTCCAGATTCAACTCCTGGCGCAGGGCCTGGGCCTTTTCGACCAACTGGGTTTCGTCCTTCCAGCTGCCGGTCACCTGGCGAAACTCGGCCCGGTTGGGGGTCAGCACGGTGGCCCCGGCGTACTTGGAATAATCGTCGCCCTTCGGATCCACCAGCACCTTCTTGCCGGCCTGGCGGGCTAGTTGGATCATCTCGGCGATGTGGGTCAGGCCGCCCTTGCCGTAGTCGGACAGGATCACCGCGTCCACACCGGACAGGCGCTGGGCGAAATCCGCCAACTTGGCGCGCAGCACTTCGTGGGACGGCGTGGTTTCGAAGTCGATGCGCAGCAGTTGCTGCTGCCGGCCGATGACCCTCAGCTTGACCGTGGTGTCGATGGCCGGATCGGCGTGTAGGCTAGCAGCCACGCTCTCTTCGGCCATCAGGGCGCCGAGGCGGCGCCCCGCCTCATCGTCACCCACCACCGACAACAGGCTGACCTGAGCGCCCAGGGCGGCGGCGTTGCGCGCCACGTTGGCCGCCCCGCCCGGGCGTTCTTCGCTGCGCTCCACCTTGACCACCGGCACCGGCGCCTCGGGAGAAATGCGCGACACATCGCCGAACCAGTAGCGATCCAGCATCACGTCACCCACCACCAGCAGGCGGGTGGCGGAGAAATCAGGAAGTCCTTGCATCAAACGACTCGCTAAAAGTTAGCGTCCCGCTCAGAGGCGGCCGATGGGAAAGTATTCGATGCCGCAGCTGCGCGGGAAGGCCGGGTCGTAGAGGTTGCGGCCATCGAACACCACCGGCGCCTTGAGACGGGCCTTCAGGGTGTCGAAATCGGGGCTGCGGAATTCCTTCCACTCGGTGACGATGGCCAGGGCATCGGCACCTTCGAGAGCCGCATTGGCGCTGTCGACGAGGGCAACGCGTGCATCGTCGCCGAAAATGCGCTTGGCCTCGTGGGTCGCCACCGGGTCGTAGGCGCTCACGGTGGCGCCAGCCGCCAGCAGATCAGCGATCAGCTCCCGGGACGGCGCTTCGCGCATGTCGTCGGTGTTGGGTTTGAAGGCCAGCCCCCACAGGGCGAAATGCTTGCCGCGCAGGTCGTCGCCGAAACGCGCCTTGATCTTGCGGGTGAGCACGTGCTTCTGGGCTTCATTGGCCTCCTCGACCGCGTTCAGCACCTTCAGGTCGATGCCGGCCGCATCCTTGGCGGTCTTGAGCAACGCCTTCACGTCCTTGGGGAAGCAGGAGCCGCCGTAGCCGCAGCCCGGGTAGAGGAAGTGGTACCCGATGCGCGGATCGGAACCGATGCCCTGGCGCACCATCTCGATGTCGGCGCCCAGCTTCTCGGCCAGATTGGCCAGTTCGTTCATGAAGCTGATGCGGGTGGCCAGCATGGCGTTGGCGGCGTACTTGGTCAGTTCGGCGCTCTTCACGTCCATCACCAGGAGACGCTCCCGGTTGCGCTGGAAGGGCGCGTAGAGGGCGCGCATCAGGTTGATGGCGCGCTCGTCGTCGGCACCGACGACGATGCGGTCCGGACGCATGAAGTCCTCCACCGCCGCCCCTTCCTTGAGGAACTCGGGGTTGGAGACCACGCTGTAGGGCACTTCGACGCCACGCTTCTCCAGCTCGCCGGCCACGGCGGCGCGCACCTTGTCGGCGGTGCCCACGGGCACGGTGGACTTGTCGACGATGACCTTGTAGTCGGTCATGCGCTGACCGATGCTGCGAGCGGCGGCGGTGACGTACTGGAGATCGGCGGAGCCGTCTTCGTCCGGAGGGGTGCCCACGGCGATGAACTGGACGGTGCCGAACTGCACCGCCTTGTCCACGTCGGTGGTGAAGTGCAGGCGGCCGGCAGCCACGTTGCGCTTGACCATGTCGAGCAGGCCCGGCTCGTAGATGGGAATGCCGCCTTCATTGAGGATACGGATCTTCTCCGGATCAACGTCCAGGCAGAGCACGTCGTTACCCACTTCAGCAAGGCAGGTCCCGGTCACCAGACCCACATAGCCGGTACCGACAACAGTCACTTTCATCGCATTCACCTTATCTTTTGAAAATTCTTCGCCGAGACATCGCGCCCTCGGCAACAAAATCGTACCGGCCGTGTGCTCAGGCCGTGAAGTCCATGTCCTCGACCCGGCGCGGCGGGTAGGTTTCCCAACCGCCACAGGCCGGGCAGCGCCAGTAATGCTGGCGCGCCTTGAAGCCGCAGGCGGTGCAGCGGTTGCGCGCATGACGCCGGGTATGGGCGGACACTGCCGATTTCATCAGTTCGGCATCGGCCCGCTCTTGCCCGTCCAACTCCTGCAGGCGGGCCTCAAGGAAGCGGTCCAGGCCGAGCAGGGTCGGGTTGCGCTGCAGTTCGTCCCGGGCCAGCAGGCGGGCTGCAGCCGTCCCTTCATGCTCGAAGACGAAGCGAAAGACGTAATCGAGCAGGTCGAGGCTAGGGTAGCGCTCCAGGTAACCGCGCAACAGGCGCAGCCCTTCTTCGACCCGATCCTGGCGCTGGTAGGCCGCCATCAGGCGGGGCGCTGCCAGGGCCAGGTAGACCGGGTTCTGATTCTCGATGCGCTGCCACAGCGCGATGGCCGCACCATCGTCGCCGTCCCGAGCGCACAGTTCGCCCACCGCCAGGGTGGCACGCACACACGCGCGGTCAAGGGAAAGGGCGGTTTCCAGGTGCTCCCGGGCGGAATCCCAGCGGGAATTGGCCATTTCCCGCTCGGCTAGTTCGCAGTGGTAGTGGGCCACTTCCTTCGGCGACGCCAGGCCGGGCATGTCGGCAGCGATCTGGATGGCCCGCTCCCAATCCTTTTCCAGCTGGAAGATTTCCAGCAGGGCGCGGCGTGCCTCGTCGTCCCGGGCCGTACCGCGCAAGCGGGTGAAGACTTCTTCGGCCCGGTCGAGCAGGCCGGCCTTCATGTAGTCTTGACCCAGTTCCGAGAGCGCCTGAAGCTGCACCTCGGCGGGCAGTCCCTCCCGGTCCGCCAATCCCTGATGCAGGCGGATGGCTCGTTCCAGCTCGCCACGACGGCGGAACAGGCTGCCCAGGGCAAAGTGCAACTCGATGGTCTCGGGGGCGACCCGCACCACCTCGTTAAAGGCATCGATGGCCTTGTCCGGCTCCTCGTTGAGCAGGAAGTTGAGGCCCTTGAAATAGGAAGCGGGCAGGGAGCGGGATTCCCGTACCACCTGCTTGATGTCGACCCGGGCAGCCAACCAGCCCAGCCCGAAAAAGAGGGGAAAGAGCAGCAGCTGCCAGGTTTGGAATTCGGGCATGGGAGGTTACAGCTCCCGGGGAGGCATCACGGGAGCGGCGGCATCGGCGGCCGGGCCGGTGGAGCGGGCGATCTGGCGGCGCAACTGGCCGTTCTCGCGCTTCAGGCCGAACAGCACGCCCACCAGGGCCACCATGCCAATGACCACGCCGGCCACGAAGAATGCCAGCAGGAGCATGATCAGCGGGGCGTTCCAGGCGGTGCCGAAGAAGAATTTCAGCTGCGCCGGCTCGGTATTCTTGATGGCAAAGCCGAGGAGCAGGATGAAGACGGCGAAGCGGAACAACCAGAGGGCGATACGCATGGATCAGGCCGCGCGGATAGGGGTGATCAGGATAGCCACGGAGGCAGGACAACGACAAGCCCCGCACGGGGAAATCCCCAGGGCGCCAGGCTGAAAAGAAACGGGCGGCGAAAAGCTCGCCGCCCGGAATTTACCACAGGACGCAGGAATCAGCCGTCGAGATCGACCCGTTCCCGCAATTCCTTGCCGGCCTTGAAGTGAGGCACCCACTTTTCGGGCACGCTCACCTTGTCCCCGGATTTGGGATTGCGTCCGACCCGGGGGGGCCGGTAATTCAGCGAAAAACTGCCGAAGCCACGGATTTCGATGCGATCGCCCCGGGACAGGGCCCCGGCCATGGCATCAAGGATCATTTTGACCGCGAAATCGGCATCCTTCGCCACCAGCTGCGGAAAACGCGCCGCAAGCCGGGCGATGAGCTCGGATTTGGTCATGGCGGAGTCATGAAGCAACATGGTATAGCCATGCCGACCCGGCAGCGCCTTGCGGGCGCCGCCGGATCAACCGGGATCAGCCTTGCTGGTTCAGCTTGGCCTTGAGCAGGGCACCCAGGTTGGTGGTGCCCGCGGCGCCGGAGCCTTCGGAAGCAATCTTCTGCAGGGCTTCGTGTTGCTCGGCGCTATCCTTGGCCTTGATGGAAAGGTTGATCTGACGGGACTTGCGATCCACGTTCACGATCATGGCTTCCAACTCTTCGCCCACCTTCAGCACGGAGGACAGGTCCTCGATACGGTCGCGGGAGAATTCGGAGACGCGCAGGTAGCCTTCCACCTCTTCGGACAGGGCAACCACGGCACCCTTGGCGTCCACGCTCTTCACGGTGCCCTTGACCACGGAGTTCTTCTCGTGGGTGGCGATGAAGGAGGTGAACGGGTCGCCTTCCAGCTGCTTGACACCCAGGGAGATGCGCTCCTTCTCCACGTCGATGGCCAGCACCATGGCTTCCACCTCGTCGCCCTTCTTGAAGGAACGGATGGCGTCTTCGCCGGTGGTGGTCCAGGACAGGTCGGAGAGGTGCACCAGGCCGTCGATGCCACCGGGCAGGCCGATGAACACGCCGAAGTCGGTGATGGACTTGATGGCGCCCTTGACCTTGTCGCCCTTCTTGAAGTTGGCGGCGAACTCGTCCCAGGGGTTGGCCATGCACTGCTTCATGCCCAGGGAGATGCGGCGGCGGTCTTCGTCGATTTCGAGGATCATCACTTCGACCTCGTCGCCCAGCTGGACGACCTTGGTCGGGTGGATGTTCTTGTTGGTCCAGTCCATTTCGGAGACGTGCACCAGACCCTCGATACCGGATTCGATTTCCACGAACGCGCCGTAGTCGGTGATGTTGGTGACCTTGCCGAACAGGCGGGTACCGGAGGGGTAACGACGGGAGATGCCGACCCACGGATCTTCGCCCAGCTGCTTCAGGCCCAGGGAGACGCGGTTCTTCTCCTGGTCGAACTTGAGCACCTTGGCGGTGACTTCGTCACCCACGGTGAGCACTTCGGAGGGGTGACGGACGCGGCGCCAGGCCAGGTCGGTGATGTGCAGCAGACCGTCGATGCCGCCCAGGTCCACGAACGCACCGTAGTCGGTGATGTTCTTGACGATACCCTTGACGACGGTACCTTCCTTGAGGGTTTCGAGCAGCTTCTGGCGCTCTTCGCCCATGGTCTCTTCGAGCACGGCACGGCGGGACAGCACCACGTTGTTGCGCTTGCGGTCCAGCTTGATGACCTTGAAGTCCAGGGTCTTGCCTTCGTACGGGGTGGTGTCCTTGACCGGACGCATGTCCACCAGGGAGCCCGGCAGGAAGGCGCGCACGCCGTTGACCATGACGGTCAGACCGCCCTTGACCTTGCCGGTGATGGTGCCGGCCACCAGGGTGCCGTCGGCGAGGGCGGCGTCGAGCTTGTTCCAGGCAGCGATGCGCTTGGCGCGGTCGCGGGACAGGCGGGTTTCACCGAAGCCGTCTTCGAGCTGCTCGATGGCCACCTGCACGAAATCGCCAGGGGCGACTTCCAGTTCGCCCTGGTCGTTGAGGAATTCGACGACAGGAACGTAGCTTTCGGACTTCAGTCCGGCGTTAACGACCACGAAGTTCTGGTCGACGCGCACCACTTCGGCGGTGATGACCTCGCCCTGACGCATTTCCTGGCGGGCAAGGCTCTCTTCGAAGAGCTGGGCAAAGCTTTCCATGGTGAGTTCAGACATGAGGAATTTCCAGTGTCACATACCGTGACGGGGTTGAAGTTGAAACACTGCCGCCACCGCATCCCGACAATGGGAGGAGAAGTGCGGGGGCAGCCCCTGGGCACCCAGAAGACAAAGCCGACCGCTGAACGGTCGGCTCGGTACGGCGAGCACCTCGCGGATGCGTATTACTGCTGGGTCGTGCCGCCTGCGGCCTGATGCCAGGCCAGCACCTGGCCCACCGCTTGATCGATGGACAGGCCGGACGTTTCGAGCAATTGCGCATCCGCATTCTGCTGGAGCGGCGCCACGGCGCGCTGGCTGTCGCGCTCATCACGCGTGCGCAGCTCCTGCAAAATCTTATCAAGGCTAGCAGAGAAACCTTTTTCGATCAACTGCTTATAGCGCCGCTCCGCGCGCACCTCGGGGGTGGCGGTGAGAAACACCTTCAGATGGGCGTCCGGAAAGACCACCGAACCCATGTCCCGACCGTCCGAAACCAGGCCCGGGGCGGTGCAGAAGGCCCGCTGGCGAAAGAGCAGCGCCTCGCGCACGGCGGGTAGCGCCGCCACGGCGGAAGCCCCGCCGGAGATGGCTTCGGCGCGGATGGCGTCGCTCACGTCCTCGCTGCCCAGCCGCACCACGCCCTCGGCGAAGCTCACGTCCAGGGCGGCCGCCACGGCGGCCACGCCGGCTTCGTCGTCCCAGGCCACCCCGGCCCGCTGCGCCGCCAGGGCGGTGAGCCGGTAGAGTGCGCCGGAATCCAGGTAATCCCAGCCTAACGCCGCCGCCACCCGGGCGGCCACGGTGCCCTTGCCGGAGGCCGACGGCCCGTCGATGGCGATCACCGGCGCCGCCACGGCCACTTCAGCCAGGCGCTCGAAGTAGTCCGGGAAGGTCTTGGCGGTGCAGCCCGGATCCAGGATGCGCAACGGCGTGGCAAAGGCGGCCAGGGAGAAGCACATGGCCATGCGGTGGTCGTCGTAGGTCCCGATGGCGGCCGGATGCAAGCGGGGCACCGGGGTGATGCGCAGGTAGTCAGCGCCCTCCTCCACCTCGGCGCCGAGCTTGCGCAGCTCGATGGCCATGGCGGCGATGCGATCGGTTTCCTTGACCCGCCAGCTGGCGATGTTGGACAGGGTGGTGGTGCCGTCGGCGAAAAGGGCCACCACCGCCAGGGTCATGGCCGCGTCGGGGATATGGTTGCAGTCCATATCCACCGCCAGGATGCGACCGCCCTCGGGGCGCCGCGCCTCGATCCAGTTGTCGCCCATGTCGATGCGGGCGCCCATCTTAGCCAGGGCCTCGGCGAAGGCCACATCCCCCTGCACCGAATCCCGGCCCACGCCTTCGACCCGCACTGGCCCGCCGCCGATCAGGCCGGCAGCGAGGAAGTAGGAGGCCGACGAAGCGTCGCCTTCCACGTAGATGATGCCCGGGCTGTGGTAGCGGGCGCCGGCAGAGACGGTGAAGCGGGACCAGCCCTCGCGCTGCACGGTGACGCCGAAGCGGGCCATGGCCGCCAGGGTGATCTCGATGTAGGGCTTGGAGATCAGCTCCCCTTCCACCACCACCGTCACCTGGCGGTCGAGCAGCGGCAGGGCCATCAGCAGGCCGGTGAGGAACTGGCTGGAAACGTCGCCGCGCACCGACACGGTGGCCACGTCGGAGATCACCGGCGGATGGATCGCCAGGGGCGGATAGCCCGGATTTTCCAGGTAGTCGATGCGGGCGCCCAACTGGCGCAGGGCGTCCACCAGATCCCCGATGGGCCGCTCGTGCATGCGCGCCACCCCCTTCAGCACGTATTCGCCGCCGGCCAGGGCCAGGGCCGCGGTCAGGGGCCGGAAAGCGGTGCCGGCGTTGCCCAGGAATAGTTCCAAGGCCTGATGGGGAAAGCCGGAGAAAGCTCCTTCGCCGCCGATGCCCTTGACCCGGTAGGCGTGGTGGCCGAGGCGGGTGACCAGCACCCCCAAGGCCTCCAGGGCTTCGAGCATGCGGGCCGTGTCGTCGGATTCGAGCAGGTCACGCACCTCGGTCTCGCCGTCGGACAGGGCGGCCAGCAGCAGGATGCGGTTGGAAAGGCTCTTCGAGCCGGGCAGGCGCACGGTGCCGGAAGAGGACAGCAGTTGGGGCAGGTCGAGGAAGTCCATGGGTCCTGACAGATAAAGACGGAATTCGGTACGAAAACGAAGGAATGAGCAGCGGCCGAGGGGTCAATCAGACCAACTTGCCCTCGGCCCAGGCACGCCGCGCCGTGCGGGCCGACTCGAAGGCCGCCTCCAGGGCGGCACCGTCGCCGCTGGCCAGAGCCTCGCGCAGGCCAGCGAGCTGGGCGGTGTAGCGGTCCAGCTCTTCGAGCAGGGCCGCCCGGTTGGCCAGGCAGATGTCGCGCCACATTTCCGGATGACTGGCGGCGATGCGGGTGAAGTCGCGGAAGCCCGAGGCGGCGAAGGTGAAGAACATGTCCCGGTCGTCGCGCACCGCCAGATCGTGGACCAGGGCGAAGGACAACAGGTGCGGCAGGTGCGACACGGCGGCGAATACCCGATCGTGGTCCGCCGGAGTCAATGTGTGCAGCACCGCGCCGCAGGCCGCCCAGGCGTCCCATACCCGGGCCACGGCGGCCGGCGGGTTCTCGGGCAAGGGGGTCACCACCACCTTGCGCTCCCGGTACAGGTCGGCCCGGGCGGCTGCTGGACCGCTGTTTTCGGCCCCGGCAATCGGGTGGGCGGGGACGAACTGGCCGATCCGGCCGCCGAAGGCGGCGTAGGCATTGGCCACCACGTCGTGCTTGGTGCTGCCCCCGTCGGTGACCACCGTATTGGGCCCCAGGTGGGGGGCCAGGGCCTGCATCAGGCTCCCCATGCCGCCCACCGGGGTGGCCAGCAGCACCAGGTCCGCATCCGGCGCCTCGGCGGCGATGGATTCGCCGATGCGATCGATCAGGTCGAGGCGCAAGGCCTCTTCCAGCCCGGCGCGGGTGCGGCCGAAGCCCACCACTTCGCCCACCGCCCCGGCGGCCTTGAGGGCGGCGGCGAAGGAGCCGCCGATCAGGCCCACGCCAAAGACGAGGACTTTATTCAAACGAAAGGAAGGAATCGGGTCGGTCATGGCCGGAAAAACAATGCGGGGTTCGGTGCGGGTTCGCAGTGAAATGGCGACGGCGTGGGAATGAACACGGCTTACAGGGCCTTTTCCAGGGCGGCGAGGAAGCGGGCGTTCTCGGGCTCGGTGCCCACCGTCACCCGCAGCCACTCGGGCATGCCGTAGCTGGCGATGGGGCGCACGATCACCCCCTGGGCCAGCAGCCTGGCATTGACCGCCACGCCGTTGCCCACCTTGAAAGTGACGAAGTTAGCCTGGGACGGCAGATGACCAAGGCCGAGCCGCTTCAGGCCCGCCACCAGCAGCTCCATGCCCGCCCGGTTCATCGCGTAGCTCTCGGCGACGAAGCCGTGATCCTCCAGCGCCCCCAGAGCGGCCGCCTGGGCCAGGCTGTTCACGTTGAAGGGCTGGCGCACCCGGTTGATCAGGTCCACCACCTCGGCAGCAGCCAGGGCGTAGCCGATGCGCAGGCCGGCCATGCCGTAGATCTTGGAGAAGGTGCGGGAGATCAGCAGGTTGGGGAATTGCCGCAGCCAGCCCACCGTCTCGCTGCGCAATTCGGGGGGCAGGTACTCGTGGTAGGCCTCGTCCAGCACCACCAGCACGTCGGCCGGCACCCGGGCGAGGAAGGCATGGAGCGCTTCCGGCGGGATGTGGGTACCGGTGGGGTTGTTGGGGTTGGCGACGAAGACGATGCGGGTATCGGCGCCGATGGCCGCCGCCATGGCGTCCAGGTCGTGGCCATAGTCCCGGGCCGGCACCTCTATGCATTCGCCGCCGGCGGCCAGGGTGGCCAGGGGATAGACGGCGAAGGCATGGCGCGAGAAGACGGCGCTGCGGCCGGGGGCGAGGAACACCCGAGCCACCAGTTCGAGCAGGTCGTTGGAACCGTTGCCCAGTGCGATCTGGTCGACGCCGACGCCATGGCGCTCGGCCAGGGCCGCCTTGAGGGCGAAGCCGTTGCCGTCCGGGTAGCGCTCCAGGTCGCCCAGGGCGCGCTCCATGGCCGCCCGGGCCCGGTGGCTCATGCCCCTAGGATTCTCGTTGGAGGCAAGCTTGATGATGTGGCGCTCGTCCACACCCTGCTCCCGGGCCAGCTCGGCAATCGGCTTGCCCGGCTGGTACGGAGAGATGGCCCGCACGTAGGGCAGGGACTGGTCCACCAGAGCCATGAGAATCCTTTCGCTAGACGGGGAGCAGAAAGCGGCGCCGGAAGCGGAGCCCGCTTCACCAGAAGCTGTGGTCACGCCGCCAGGCGCGGACGCCGGCAAGACCGGTGCAGCTCAGTACACCGCCACCGGGTAGGAGCCGAGCAGCTTCAGGTAGCCGGCCCGGGCTTCGAGCTGACGCAGGGCGTGGGCGACACCGGGATCGTCGCGGTGGCCGTCCACGTCCACGTAGAACACGTACTCCCACAGGGCATGGCGCGCCGGGCGGGATTCCAGGCGGCTCATCGACACTCCGGCCTCGGAGAACGGCGAAAGCAGGTCCGCCAGGGCGCCGGAGCGGTTGGGGGTGGAGACGATCAGGGAGGTCTTGTCGCGGCCCGACGCACCGGCATCGTGGCGACCGAGCACCAGGAAGCGGGTGGTGTTGTTCGGCTCATCCTCGATGTTGGCGGCCAGCTTGGGCAGCTGGTAGCGGTCCGCCGCGGCTTCGCCGGCGATGGCCGCCGTGCCCGGCTCGGTGGCAGCCAGTTGGGCCGCCTGGGCGTTGCTGCCCACGGAAATGCGCGGCACCCCGGGCAGGTTGCGGTTGAGCCATTCGTGGCACTGGGCCAGGGACTGGGCGTGGGAGGCCACCTTGGTCACCGTGGACAGGTCGGCTTCCTTGCACAGCAAGTGCTGGTGGATACGCAGCACCACCTCGCCGCAGATCTTCAGCGAGGTGCCGAGCAGCAGGTCCAGGGTGCGGCCCACGGCGCCCTCGGTGGAATTTTCCACCGGCACCACGGCGTAGTCGGCGTGGCCTGCCTCCACGTCGCGGAACACATCGTCGATGGACGACTGGGGCAGCAGCCGGGTGGCATGGCCGAAGTGCTTGACTGCGGCCTGTTCGGAGAAGGTGCCCAGGGGGCCGAGGAAGGCGATGCCCAGCGGCTGCTCCAGGGACAGGCAGGCCGACATCACTTCGCGGAAGAACCAGGTGACGCTCTCGTTGGAGAGGGGCCCCGGATTGGTGTCCTGGATGCGGCGCAGCACCTGGGCCTCGCGCTCGGGCCGGTAGATGTGGCCGTCCTCGCCGTAGCGCCCCTTGATCTCGCCGACCTTCTGGGCGCACTTGGCGCGGCGGTTGAGCAGGTCGAGCAACTCGGCGTCGATGCTGTCGATCTCGCCGCGGACGGCGCCCAGCTCCTTCTGCAGATCGTCGTTCATGGCTGAGGCCTCAACCGCGGCGGGCCTGGAAGTCGGCCATGTAGGCCACCAGGGCCTGCACCGCCTCCACCGGGGTGGCGTTGTAGAGCGAGGCGCGCATGCCGCCCACCGACTTGTGGCCCTTCAGGCCGGCCAGACCGGCCGCCTTGGCGCCGGCCAGGAAGTCGGCGTCGAGGGCGGCGTCGGCCAACACGAAGGGCACGTTCATGCGCGAGCGCACCGACTTTTCCACCGGGTTGCGATAGAAGCCGCCGCTGGCGTCGATGGCGGCGTAGAGCAGGCGGGCTTTTTCGGCGTTGCGCGCCTCCATGGCCGCCACGCCGCCCAGGCCCTGCATCCATTGGAACACCAGGCCGGCGATGTAGATGGCGAACGTCGGCGGGGTGTTGAGCATGGAGCCGTTGTCGGCCATCACCTTGTAGTCCAGGACCGTCGGCAGGCTCGCCGGGGCGCGGCCGATCAGGTCGTCGCGCACGAGCACCAGGGTGATGCCCGAGGGGCCGATGTTCTTCTGCGCACCGGCGTAGATCAGGCCGTAGCGGCTCACGTCCATGGGGCGCGAGAGGATGTGGGACGACAGGTCGCCCACCACCGGCACGCCGGCCGGCACCGCGTTCAGCAGGGCGTCGTCGAACAACTCGACGCCGTGGATGGTCTCGTTGGTGCAAAGGTGGAAGTAGGCGGCCTGGGCATCGAAGTCGATGTCGGCGGGCGCCGGCAGGGTGGTGAAGCCGCCGGCCTCGGTGCTGCCCGCCAGGCGGGCGCGGCCACCGGTCTGGGGAGCGACCTGCTGGGCTTCCTTGTAGGCCTTCTTCGACCAGGAGCCGGTCACCAGGTAGTCGGCGGAACGGCTGCCGAGCAGGTTGAGGGGAATCTGGGCGAACTGCTGGGTGGCGCCGCCTTGCAGGAAGAGCACCTTGTAGTTGGCGGGGATGCCCATCAGCGTGCGCAGGTCGGCCTCGGTGCGCTCGATCACTGCGGTGAATTCCTTGCCGCGGTGGCTCATTTCCATGATGCCCATACCGGCGCCATGCCAGTTGAGCAGTTCGTCGCGCACCTGCTCCAGCACAGGCTGAGGCAGGGCCGCCGGGCCGGCGCTAAAGTTCCAGATGCGGCCGTAGGGTTGTTGCTGGATGGTCATGGTCATTCTTCGCTCACCTCGCCGTCGGCGCCGGCATCTTCCTCATCGCCGTCGCCCGTGTTCAGACCTTCGGTTTCCACCACTTTTTCCAGGCCGGCCAGCTTTTCGCCCTCGTCCAAGGAGATCAGGGTGACGCCCTGGGTAGCGCGGCCCAACTCGCGGATTTCGGAGACCCGGGTGCGGATCAACACGCCGCCGGTGGTGATCAGCATCACCTCGTCGGACTCCACCACCAGCTTGGCGCCGACCACGACGCCGTTGCGCTCGGACTGCTGGATGGCGATCACGCCCTGGGTGCCGCGGCCGGAGTGGCGGAACTCGGACAGGGCGGTGCGCTTGCCGTAGCCGTTTTCGGTGGCGATCAACACGGTCTGGGTTTCGTTCTCGGCCACCAGCAGGGAGATGACCCGCTGGCCTTCCTGGAGTTTCATGCCGCGCACGCCGCGGGCGTTGCGGCCCATGGGGCGGACATCCTCTTCGTCGAACCACACCGCCTTGCCGCCGTCGGACACCAGCATGATGTCGTTCTGGCCATTGGTCAGTTCAGCGCCGATCAGGTAGTCGCCCTCATCCAGGGCCACGGCGATGATGCCGGCCTTGCGCGGGTTGGAGAAGTCGGACAGGGGGGTCTTCTTGACGGTACCCTGGACGGAGCACATGAAGATGTAGCGGTCCTCGGCGAACTCCTTCACCGGCAGGATAGCGTTGATCTTCTCGCCCTCTTCCATCGGGAACATGTTCACGATCGGCTTGCCGCGGCTGGTGCGGCTGCCCTGGGGCACTTCATAGACCTTGAGCCAGTACACCCGGCCCCGGTTGGAGAAGCACAGGATGTAGTCGTGAGTGTTGGCGACAAACAGGTGGTCGACGAAGTCGTCGTCCTTGATCGAGGCCGCCTGCTTGCCCCGGCCGCCGCGGCGCTGGGCACGGTAATCGGTGAGGGGCTGGGACTTGACGTAGCCGGTATGGGACAGGGTCACCACCATGTCCTGGGGCGTGATCAGGTCCTCGATGCCCAGATCCTGGGCATAGGTGACGATCTCGGAGCGGCGCTTGTCCTTGGCCCCGTCGCCGAACTGGGCGCGGATGGCGGTCAGTTCCTCGACGATGATGGCGGTGATGCGTGCCGGCTTGGCCAGGATGTCGAGCAGGTCGGCAATGGTTTCCATCACTTCCCGGTACTCGCCGACGATCTTGTCCTGCTCCAGGCCGGTCAGGCGTTGCAGGCGCAGCTCCAGGATGGCCTGGGCCTGGGCTTCGGACAGCCGGTAGCCCTGGTCGGACAGGCCGAATTCGGGGGACAGTCCTTCAGGGCGGGACGCGTCGGCCACCGAGCGGGCCAGCATCTCTTCCACCACCGGGCTGCGCCAGGTGCGCGCCAGCAGGGCACGGCGGGCATCCGCCGGGGTCGGCGCAGCTTTGATCAGGGCAATGATCTCGTCCACGTTGGACAGGGCCACTGCCAGGCCTTCGAGCACGTGGCCCCGTTCCCGGGCCTTGCGCAGTTCGAACACGGTGCGGCGGGTCACCACCTCGCGCCGGTGGGCGAGGAAGCACTCCAGCATCTGCTTCAGGTTGAGCAGGCGCGGCTGGCCGTCCACCAGGGCGACCATGTTCATGCCGAAGGTGTCCTGCAACTGGGTCTGCTTGTACAGGTTGTTGAGCACCACCTCGGGCATTTCGCCGCGCTTGAGCTCGATCACCACCCGCATGCCGGACTTGTCGGACTCGTCCTGGATGTGGGAGATGCCTTCGATCTTCTTGTCGTTGACCAGCTCGGCGATCTTTTCGAGCAGGGTCTTCTTGTTCACCTGGTAGGGCAGCTCGTCGACGATGATCGCCTGCTTGCCACCCTTTTCCAGATCCTCGACGTGGGTCTTGGCGCGCATCACCACCCGGCCGCGGCCGGTGTGGTAACCCTCGCGCACCCCGTTGATGCCGTAGATGATGCCGGCGGTGGGGAAGTCGGGGGCCGGAATGTACTCGATCAGGTCGTCGACCGTCAGCCCGGGGTTTTCCAGCAGGGCCAGGCAGCCGGCCACCACCTCGGACAGGTTGTGGGGCGGGATGTTGGTGGCCATGCCCACCGCGATGCCGGACGAGCCGTTGATCAGCAGGTTGGGAATCTTGGCCGGCAGGATCAGGGGTTCCTGCTCGGAACCATCGTAGTTGGGACCGAAGTCGACGGTTTCCTTGTCGATGTCGGCGAGCAGTTCGTGGCCGATGCGGGCCATGCGCACTTCGGTGTAACGCATGGCGGCGGCGTTGTCGCCGTCTACCGAGCCGAAGTTGCCCTGGCCGTCCACCAGCATGTAGCGCAGGGAAAAGTCCTGGGCCATGCGCACAATGGTGTCGTACACCGCGGTGTCGCCGTGGGGGTGGTACTTACCGATCACGTCGCCGACCACACGGGCGGACTTCTTGTAGGCCTTGTTCCAGTCGTTGCCCAGTTCGTGCATGGCGAACAGCACGCGGCGATGCACGGGCTTGAGGCCGTCCCGCACATCCGGTAGGGCCCGGCCCACGATCACGCTCATGGCGTAATCGAGGTAGGAGCGCCGCATCTCGTCTTCGAGACTGACCGGTAGGGTTTCCTTGGCGAATTGTTCCATGCGTTCGGTTCCCGCCCTGCACCGAGGGCATCGTGAGCAAATAAACGAAGAATTCTAGCATGGCGGCGCCCCCGACCACGGCGCCCCGCCCTAGTGCGCCCCGCGACCGGCCGGCCGGGCAAGCGCCGCCGACCGGCGATTGGAGGTGCAAGGCGAATATGATAAATACGCAGTTCCGCCGCCCCGCCGGCCATTTACGCCTGCCCCCCCCACGATGCCCATGGCCGATCACCGCCTGCCAGACCCCGTTCCGATCGATACCCTGCTGCTGCCCCGCTGGCTGATTCCCGTCGAACCCGCCAACGTCGTGCTCGACGACCATGCCGTCGCCATCGAAAGCGGCAAAATCGTCGCCGTGCTACCCCGGGGCGAGGCCTTGCAGCGCTACGCCCCGCGACAGACCCGGGAACTGCCGGATCACATCCTGATTCCCGGCCTGATCAACCTGCACACCCATGCCGCCATGGCCCTGCTCAAGGGCTACGCCGACGACCGCCCCTTGCAGGACTGGCTGCAACGCCACATCTGGCCGGCAGAAACCCGGCTCGTCTCGCCGGACTTCGTCCGCGACGGCACCCTGCTGGCCTGCGCCGAAATGCTCCGGGGCGGCACCACCTGCTTCAACGACATGTACTTTTTCCCCCGGGAAACGGCCCAGGCGGCGTTGCAACTGGGGATGCGGGCCTCCATCGGCATGACTGTGATGGAATTTCCCAATGCCTACGCCCACGACGCCGAGGACTACCTGAACAAGGGCTTGGCCGTGCGCGACGAGTTGCGCGACGAGCCCCTGCTCTCCTTCACGCTGGCACCCCATGCCCCCTACACGGTCAACGACGCCACCTTCACGCGCATCCTGACCCTGGCCGAACAACTGGACGTCCCGATCCATCTACACGTCCACGAAACGCTCCAGGAAATCAGCGACAGCCAGGCCCAGTACGGCCTGCGCCCCCTGGAGCGGCTTGACCGGCTGGGCCTGGTCGGCCCGAACCTGATCGCCGTCCATGCGGTGCATCTCACGCCAGGGGAAATCGACCTGCTCGCCCGCCACGGCAGCTCCGTCGCCCACTGCCCGGCATCCAACCTCAAGCTCGGCAGCGGTCTCGCCCCCAGCGCCGCCCTCCTCGATGCGGGCGTCAATGTAGGTATCGGCACCGACGGCAGCGCCAGCAACAACCGGCTCGATATGCTCGGCGAGATGCGCCTGGCCGCCCTGCTCGCCAAGGGCACGACCGGCCGGGCCGATTGCTGGCCCGCCCACCAGGCCCTGCGCTCCGCCACCCTGGCCGGCGCCCGGGCCCTGGGCCTGGAGCGGGCGCTGGGCTCGATCGAAGCCGGCAAACACGCCGACCTGTGCGCCCTGGCCGTGACAAGCAGCGACCACCTGCCCTGCTTCGATCCCGCCTCCCATGTTGTTCATGTTTTAGGGCGGGAAAATGTCAGCCACGTCTGGGTTGGCGGCGAACTTTGTGTTGAAAACGGAGTCTTGAGAAACGCCAGCGATGATTCATTGCGGGTTATCGGGCAAGTATGGCAGAATAAAACTCAAGGTTAGGTCCGTGCGCACTCGCTCAGGTCAACAAACAGGACGGGACGCCCGAACCGACTCCCCGGCAGGTTTTTCGAAAAAAGAGGATCGATCATGAAGAAAATCGCGAAACACTCCTTGGTGGCGGTTCTGTTCGCTGGTCTGGGCTTTGCCGCCCAAGTCCAGGCTCAGGCTCCCGCCGCTGGCACCAGCGTTTATGCTATCGACGCCCGCGGCGTCGTCGCCCGTGACAACTTCGGCGACTGCTGGCGCACCGGCTACTGGTCCCCGGCTGCCGCCGCTCAGGACCCGAACGGCTGCACCTGCGACAAGGACATCCTGCCGAAGGAAGTCTGCGAGCCGAAGGCTGGCGCTGCCGCTACTCCCGCCGCTGCTGGCGTGAAGCCCGCCGCTGAGAAGATCACCCTCTCCGCTGACGCCCTGTTCGACTTCAACAAGGCCACCCTCCGTCCGGAAGGCAAGGCCAAGCTGGACGAGCTGGCCGAGAAGGTCAAGCAGATCAAGCTGGAAGTGATCATCGCCGTCGGCCACGCCGACCGCATCGGCACCGACGCCTACAACCAGAAGCTGTCCGAGAAGCGCGCCGCTTCCGTGAAGGAATACCTGGTCGGCAAGGGTGTTGAAGCCAACCGCGTGTACACCGAAGGCAAGGGCAAGAAGCAGCCCGTGACCGGTGACAAGTGCAAGGGCAGCAAGAAGACCAAGGCTCTCATCGAGTGCCTGCAGCCCGATCGCCGCGTTGAAATCGAAGTGATCGGCACCAAGTAATCGCTTGGCGGTCAAAAAAAGCCCTGCGCAAGCAGGGCTTTTTTATTTGTATCATCCCCGCTCCCGCTCTTTCCGTTGAAACTAATGAGTTTTTGACCATGAACGCCGATCCCGCCGAACTGCAGAAATTCAGCGACCTCGCCCACCGCTGGTGGGACCCGAACAGCGAGTTCAAGCCGCTGCACGACATCAACCCGCTGCGCCTTGACTGGATCGAACGGACCGCCGGCCTGGCCGGCAAGAAAGTGCTCGACGTCGGCTGTGGCGGCGGCCTGCTCTCCGAAGGCATGGCCGCACGTGGCGCCACGGTCACCGGCATCGACCTGTCGGAAAAAGCCCTGGGCGTTGCCCGCCTGCACCTACTGGAAACCGGCCGCCAGGCGGAATACCGGCTGATTGCCGCCGAAGCCCTGGCCGACGAGCAACCCGGCGCCTTCGACATCGTCACCTGCCTGGAAATGCTCGAGCATGTCCCGGACCCCGCCCAGACCATCGCCGCCTGCGCCCGACTGGTCAAACCCGGGGGCCAGGTGTTCTTCTCCACGCTCAACCGCAACCCCAAAAGCTATCTGCTGGCCGTGCTCGGTGCCGAGTACGTTCTCAAGATGCTGCCCAAGGGCACCCACGACTACGCCAAGTTCATCCGCCCCTCCGAGCTGGCCCGCTGGGCCCGAGCGAGCGACCTGGAGCCGGCCGAACTGATCGGCATGCGCTACAACCCGCTCACCAAGCGCTACAGCCTGGGCACGGATACCGGAGTCAACTACTTGGTGCGGACCGTCAAGAATGCCTGAAGCGCGCCCTAGCCTCGTCCTCTTCGACCTGGACGGCACGCTCGCCGACACGGCGCCCGACCTGGGCGCCGCCGCCAACCGTCTGCGGATCGAGGACGGCCTGCCGCTGATCGATGACGAGGCATTGCGCCCCTACACCTCCCAGGGCGCCCGGGGCCTGCTCTTCGCCGCCTACGGCATGACCGCCGAAGATCCGCGCTTCGAGCGTTACCGGGCCCGTTTCCTCACCCACTACGCTGCCGCCATCTGTCGCCACACCCAACTGTTCGACGGCATCGCCGACCTTCTCGCCGCCTTGGAAGCCGTCGCCATCCCCTGGGGAGTGGTCACCAACAAGCACGCCCGCTTCACCCTCCCCCTCCTCGAAGCGCTGCAACTGGACCAGCGAGCTGCCTGCATCGTTTCCGGCGACACCACCCAGCGCCCCAAACCGGCCCCTGATCCGCTCCTGTTCGCCTGCACCCAGGTGGGCGCCCTGCCCGCCGCCACTTGGTATGTCGGCGACGACCTGCGCGACATCCTGGCCGGCAAGGCGGCTGGCATGGGCACCATAGCCGTCCGCTACGGCTACCTGGGTGACGGCGGCAATCCAGTCGAATGGGGGGCCGACCACCTGGTGGATCATCCGGACGAAATCGCCACCTTGTTCGGCTTGGCGTGCTAGACTATCCATTGGTTTTCATCTGCAAAACCGACCTGAAACGGCTGCATAGCATCGCAGCCAGCGTTTTCTGGGGGCGACCTGGCTTCGACGTGGGTTGCGAAGCAGAGCAGGGCATACCGAGGACCAGTGACCTCGTAAATCCATCTGGAAACAACTAAACGCCAACGACGAGCGTTTCGCTCTCGCCGCTTAACCCGGCGAGCTCTGCACCGGCACGCTGATGGGTCGGGCCCCGCAAGGGGCAGCAGAGTCATTCACATCAGATAAGGGTCGGCTCTGCCGCATGGCCAACCACGAAAACCTAGCGGATCGCCTGAAGCGAGCCTGTTCGGCCGGCGCGTCACGGCTAAAACCCAATAGACCGGACTAAGTATGTAGAACTGCCTGTAGAGGGCTTGCGGACGGGGGTTCGATCCCCCCCGCCTCCACCATTAAAAACCCCAGCCAACCGGCTGGGGTTTTTTCTTTGGCCGAAGATATCAGCCCTTTTACCCAAATCAGGCAACGGCAACCGAGAGTTGGCCCTTCTTCACTTTCAGGCTCACCTTGCCGACGGGTTCCCCCTTGGCCATCCGTTCCAACACCGCATCCGAAATGGTGGCCAGCACAGCATCGGCAATGATCGAATCGGCATTGCGGGCTCCGCTGTCGACTTCGGTACACCGGCTCACCACCAGCTCCACCAGGGCATCGCCATAATCGAGTTCGGCACCGTGGTTGGCCATGATGCGGGCTTTCACCCGGTCCAGCTTGAGACGGACGATCCGCTTCAGGACTTCGTCCTGCACCGGATAGTAGGGCACCACATTGAGCCGACCTAGGAAAGCGGGCTTGAACGCCTTTTGCAAGTCGGCCCGCAGCAGTTCGGCCAGGTCCGATGGGGTCGGCGCCCGGGATTTCCCCTCCACCGTAACGCCGTGCTCCACTGCCCGCATAATGAGGTCGGTACCGACGTTGGAAGTCAGCAGGATCACCGTGTTGCGGAAATCCACCTCCCGCCCTTCCGCGTCTTCCAGCACGCCCTTGTCGAAAACCTGGAAGAAAAGCTCCAGCACGTCCGGGTGGGCCTTTTCCACCTCATCGAGCAGAACCACGCTGTAGGGCCGCCGGCGCACGGCTTCGGTCAGCACGCCGCCCTCACCATAGCCCACATACCCTGGGGGCGATCCCTTGAGGCCGGAAACGCTGTGGGCCTCCTGATACTCGGACATGTTGATGCAAACCAGATTTCGCTCGCCACCATAGAGAACGTCGGCCAGGGCCAAAGCCGTCTCTGTCTTGCCGACGCCGGACGGGCCGACCAAGAGGAAAACCCCCTTGGGCTTGCCCGGGTCTTCCAGATTGGCCCGGGCAATGCGCAGACGTCGAGCGATCAACTCCAGCCCATGGTTCTGGCCAATGACACGCTGCTCCAGCAGGGACTGCAGGTTGCGGACGCTATCGATCTCGTCGGCCAGCATGCGGCCGAGGGGAATGCCAGTCCAAGAAGAAATAATCTCGGCCACCGTCGCCCCATCCACGCAGTCGTAGACCAGTGGATCGGACTGGTGTAATTCCCGCAGCGCAGCCTGGGCCGCCAGCAGTTTTTCCCGGGCCTGACCGCGAGCATCGCTGACTTCACCGCCCTTGCGTTTGCCCTTGGCGGCAGGCTGCTCTACCGTAGCCGGCGGCATGGCCGCCAGCGCCTGGCGGGCAGCTTGAATGTCGTCGATCAACGCTTGTTGCCGGACAAGCGCCTCCTGCTGCACCGCCAATTCCGCCGACAGGAGACTGCGGCGGGCCTGCAATTCGGCAATCCGGCCACCGTGGGCAGCCTCGTCCTGCTCCCGGCTCAGGGCAGCAATTTCCCGGTCCACGTTTTCCACCAACCGGGTCAGGTCTTCCACCGCCGCCGGCTTGGCTGCGCGGGACAACGCCACCCGGGCACAGGCGGTATCGAGCACGCTCACCCCCTTGTCCGGCAACTGACGGCCGGCGATGTAGCGCGCCGAAAGTTTGACGGCTTCCACCACAGCCTCGTCCAGGATGCGCACCCCATGGTGGGCTTCCATGGTCGCCACCACGCCGCGCAGCATTTGGATCGCCGTTTCCTCATCCGGCTCTTCCACCTTCACCACCTGGAAGCGGCGAGCCAAGGCGGCATCCTTCTCGAAGTACTTCTTGTATTCGGCCCAGGTCGTCGCAGCGATGGTGCGCAATTCGCCCCGGGCCAAGGCGGGCTTGAGCAGGTTGGCCGCATCGTTCTGGCCCGCCTGTCCACCGGCACCGATCATGGTGTGAGCCTCGTCGATGAACAGGATGATCGGCACCAGACTGGCCTTCACCTCGTCGATAACGCCGCGCAGGCGATTCTCGAATTCCCCCTTCACGCTAGCCCCCGCTTGTAGCAACCCCAGATCCAGGGTGCGCAAGGCCACGTTCTGCAACGGCTCGGGCACCTCGCCTGCGGCAATACGCAGGGCCAGCCCTTCCACCACGGCGGTTTTGCCTACGCCCGGTTCCCCGGTAAGGATCGGATTGTTCTGCCGGCGGCGCAGCAGGATGTCGATCATCTGGCGGATTTCCGATTCCCGCCCCAGCACCGGATCAATTTTTCCTGCCCGGGCCTGAGCCGTCAGATCAACGGTATAGCGATCCAGATTGGGCATGGGGCCCACAGCCGCGGCACTATCAACGCCTGGCGAGGCGGCACTCGCCTCGCCAGGCGCCCCTCCCTGATCCCGCCCTTCAGGCGCATGACGAAGCAGTGCCGGAAGCTGGGCCTTCAACTCGGCCAGCGATACCCCGGACAAGCTGCGGCAGGAAAACTCCACCGCCCGGAACAACTCCGGAGTCGCCAACAGCCCGAGCAGCAGGAATCCCCCGCGCAAGCACGGCGCCCCATAATCCACGCTGGCCAGCAGCCAGGAAGCCTCCAACCAGCGCGGAATGCGCTCCGACAAGACCGGATTGCGGGTATTGCCACTCTTCAAGCCGGCCAAGCCAGCCATCAACTCCTCTCGCAGACGCTCCTCTTGCACGCCTAGCGCCTTCAGCATGGGAGATAGATCACCCTCCGCCTGCCCCAGCATTTCCAGCAGGACATGTTCGATGTCGACTTCATGATGGGTGCGGGACAAGGCGATATTTGCCGCCGATTCCAGTGCCCGGCGTGTGGCAGGAGTGAGTTTGCCGATCAGGGATTTGAGGTTAGTGGTCATGGAGCGTTGTTTTATGAAAGTAAATTTGGTTATTTCGAGCTTCGCTCAATGGAACGCAGCAATCGCTATGTGACGCATCTACCGATGCCCGTAGCTGACTTCATTACGGGCGCTTTGCCCAAAATGCCTAAGGGATACCCCTCTATAGCATCCATACAGTCGCCCTTAATCTGGGTTCTCCGGCTTGTAGGGATTCTTGAATTTGCTGTCGGGAAAAGTGGGCGTGGGCTTAGGCATAGGCCAGCCGCGCTTACCGGTCCACTCCTTGATGTCCGGAATCAGTCCAGGCTTTTCCCCATCGGGACATTCGTGCAGACAAACCCAGTATTTGCCGTGCTTGCCGATGACGGGACGAGGCGGGTCGTCGAACTGGGCCCAGCCGAGAAAATCGCCGATACGGGTTTTCTCGCCGTACTTGCCACCGTAGCTGGTGACATCGATATAGGGCGGCCCCGGGGGAAACTCCTGCAGGCCCATATGGGGCGGCCGACGGTAAAGCTGGTAGGTCCACTCGCGGCAGCCGAAAAGACCGATGTCCGCCTCCACCTTTTTGCGGTCGAACTTCTGCTTGGGATGGAAATAGGCATCACTACTATTTTTGGCGTAGCGGCCGTCGTCCCAGTGGGGGTGGCATAGAGCTGGAGTGAAGTCACCACCGTCACCAGACGGAAAGCCATCAAACCACTGCCCTAGCCAATACCAGTAGTCACCTGGCTTCCCTTCACCCGCCACCAACATAACCATGCGCTGTTTTTCTCCATCCAGAGTTTGTTTGGCGCGAAGTGGCTGTGGAGAACGATTGGGCGTCAGTACTAAACCAGTATTATCAAATTCAATGACCTGGATTCCAAATTGGCCGTATTTATCATAGTTATCGCCGTAGATATTTAGCTCCTGATTGGAAAACGGCAAATTTTGCAGCGGAAATATCGGATCGAATAAGTCTTCATAACTTCGAAATTCTGGAGACTTCTTTTCATCTGATTTTTTGTTTGCCATCCGGGAAACATTAAGCACCCCATCATAGCGTTCTGCTACTACAATTATGTAGCGTGCAAGCCAAGGGTAACCATTGAGCCAACGATACCATTCAATATCATATGCTGCACCACAGGAATTGAATGAACAAAACAATAACAAAAGCGAGACCAAGACAAGGCGCATGAAGCAACCCTCACGGCAATAAATATGTATCACTTGCAGTAATATGCAAGTGGTTTTGATGCGTTTTTTCGTTGGCAGACTGGTTTAAGTTTGCATCAGCTTCTTGCTGGTCATGGGTATCGGCATCCATTAGTAACGGATCAAAAATTTGCTTAATTAAAGCATTTTTCGTCAATGCCTGCTCAAAATCTCCAGTTGTAGAGTTTTTATGTTTTTTTTCAAACCGTTGTTTTGTTTGGTTAGTTTCTCTATTTGCTTCATCATATATATCCTTTGCTTGGGCTTCTCGCTGTTTCGCACCCTGAATCCCAACCTCACCATTTGCTTTTTTTACATTATTTCTCGCATTAACAAGAGAAATTTTTGCTTCCGCTAGTTTTCGTTCAGATTCCATCCATTCGGCATGGGCCATTCTCTCTTCATCGGTTTGCCAAAGTTGGTTATTTTTTTTATCGAAAACTGCAGTGCTTCCATCGACTTTTTTGACAGATTTTATATCCAGACCAAGACCGATTCGGTGTGTCGCACTACCGAACATTGGGCGCCAACCAGATGTAATTTCCATAGATGATATGGCGCAATCCCTCGCGGCCTGCAGAAAAGCAATCCAGGTACGAGGATGGACACGGGATAGGCCTTCTCGGGCGAAGTCATAGCCCTTTTTTATATTTTCCTGGCAATTGGCATCTGATCCTGTTTGAAAAACAATCTGACACTTGTTTTTATTGTCAAATTGCACGCCATATCCTATTTTGATATTGACAGAGCCACCGTACAAATCAACCATTGCTTTAGCAATGCCAGCATCTTTTTCTCCAGAATTCAGGAGGTGAGCAGTCGCTTCTTTCGTACTGTATCGGTGACTGAAACGCATCCAAATATCACCGGTGAGCCATCCTTCATAGCGTTCTTCCTTGCTATTTTTTTCAGTGTCTATCGGTTTTAGTTCGGCGATATCGTCCTGTGGCTTTGCCTTAGTTCTGATAATGGCTTTGATGTCTTTTTTGCCCACAGTCAGGGGATAAAGCAGTTCCTGCCTGAATTCGGGAGAAGCGTCACTACCTAGATAAAGGCCAATCTTGTCCCCTTCCTTGACTAGTGCCTGGATGGTGAGGATTGCAGTGGATTGCTTCGGTTTGAGCACCTTGTTTTCCGGCTGTTTGACACCGTTCCAATAGAAAGCGTAAGGCAGGCGCAATTTCTGATCAAAATGAATTTCGTAAGTTACTGCAACCTGCGCAGGAAGATGCTGAGTAACACAGGAGTTCTCCTGCTCATTGAGCAGCCCTTTGGCATCGCACTGTTTGGCTGCAGGTGATTTCTTTTCAGGCTTATTCATGGCAGTTAGCAGCACTCATCAATAGAGGAATGGTCCTGGTCTTCTTCGATCAGCCCTTCGACCAGGCCGCCCCAGGTAATTTCGACGGGGAGGGGCGAGCCTCCGTAGATACGTTGTGTACGCCCTTCCTCGTCTGTGATGCCGCTAATGACCCGACCATCGCTGAGGGTGACGCGGTAGGGCAGATTGGCGATGCCTCTGCTACCGGTCAGGTCCAGTGCCTGAAACTGTTCGTCATAGCGTTTTGCTGCCCCAGGGAGTTGGGGCATGAGGGGCGTTATGCTCGTCCCTCCCGACAAATCCAGCTTGGCGCACTTGATCGACAGGGTGCCAGGGCAATGGAAGTTGGCGTTGCCGCCGGCTAGCTTGAAATAGCCGCCGCCGGAGGTGGCGATCAGTTCCTTGCCGGCGCTGGCGGTGATGTCCTGGGTGGCGGCGGTGAAGGCCAGTTCCTGCTGGGCGACCAAGTCCACGCTCGCGCTTTGAGCCTGCACGTCGATCTTCCCCTGAGCGGCATAGAGCTTGATGGCGGTCTTGTCCTTCACGCCCTGCACAAACAGCGAGATCGACCGCC